>CAWUOF010000032.1:0-15189 GCA_963923765.1 uncultured bacterium
GTATAATAAATACTAAAACTAGGTAAAATAGGTTTTTAGCAATTTTTTCTAAGAATCTCATTTTGCTATTCATGGGGTGAAAAATTAATTTTATAGATAATATCGTAAATATGTTAATGATTTAGTATATCTGGGCAATAAAAAAATGTAATTACCCTGACTTCGCCTTTCGTGAAATACAACCAAAAATTATAAATATTTACCTAGTTAAAATATTGTTTTTTCTGTCTAGGAGATGCTCCTGACAAAATTACTTTACCTGCCTTTAAATTTTGATATATAATTTGAATATTATTTGAAAAAGCTTATAAAAATATCTAAAAATTAATCATACATACTATTAGGGTACGTCAAAACATAAAAATTATGTTCTATTAAACCCTATTAATATCCTGACGCACCCTAAATCTTAGAAATTAGCGAGAAACGAAGTGAACCCAAAATTGTCCATCAGACAAACAAGTTTCTTGAATCATACTATATGAATAGGTTAAACCTTCTCCAGTACGAGAAGTATCATATCCTTCTGCAAACCATTCCCCGTAGGGATCGTTAACGATAAAACCTTTGTCATTGAAACCAGTAAAGCAAATCACATGACCGGAAGAAGTAAAATAGCCATGTACAACGGCGGGGTTGCCCTGTACTAACCATTCTTTAACTTCTTCGATCGATGCATTAGTTTTAAAGGTATCTTTATGACCATAATGTTCGACGGCGGTGGCTAATGCCCCTGGATCGTGACGATCTAATCCTTGAGACTCTAGCCAATCTTGCATTTCATCTTCTAGCTGTTCATTAGGATTATCCTGTACTCCAAAATAAGCTAGACACATGGAAATGCTAGTTACATTACAACTTCCGTAGGGGTTTTCAGTGTTATCTAGCTGGGATTTATAGGGGACGGGAAGTTTAACTTCAGTGGGGTAAATCATATTACCGCCATTGTCTAGTACCAATCCATTTTTTTGGAAAACGTACCAAGTATTGCTACCATTTAATGTATCTTTTAATGTCACCTTAAAATGGTTAGCTTCGGCTGGAGTATAAGCAATAATTTCAAAAACTGAACCTGCGGTAACTCTCTTTTTTTGAGAATCTGGTAATTGAGCAGCTTGGCCTGTTTGTTGTTTCAGAAAAGTGTCAACTAAAATTTTAAGTTTTGTCATATTTGCAACTATTTTGCTAGTATTGCTCATGCTAAGTTTAGCTGTTGATTTTTAAATTAATAATCTTTAAAAGATTAAATAATAATTAAGATTATTCTCGGATAAAAAATATTTTATGAATCAAACTGTTTGGATTAGTAGACATGGTAATCGCCTTGATTTTGTTAACCCTGATTGGTTTTTAAGTGCCGCTCGCCCATTCGATCCACCTCTTTCTAGTGATGGCATTATCCAAGCCCAAGAATTAGGCCAGAGATTGCAAAGGGAAAATATAGCCCATATTTTTGCTTCTCCATTTTTGCGAACAGTTCAAACTGCTTACCAAGTGGCAGAAATTCTCGATTTACCGATAAAAATAGAAAATGGATTGAGTGAATGGTTAAATCCTGCTTGGATGCCATCTATGCCGGAAAAACTATCAATTAAGATGTTGCATAAACTATATCCCAGAATTGATATTAACTATACTTCTCGTGTTTTTCCTAAATATCCAGAAGTGATAGAAGAAAGTTGTTGGGAAAGATCGGGGCGTACTGCTCAAATTTTAGCGGCAGAATTTTCCCAGGATATTTTATTAGTTTGTCACGGTGCTTCTGTATTTGGTGCTGCTCAAGGTTTAGTTGGTGGTATGCCAGAGGTAAAAACTTCCCTGTGTTGCCTAGTTAAAATTGTGCTTTATGGGGAAAAATGGAAAATGGAATTAAATGGAGATAATTCCCATTTGAGTCAAAAAGAAACTATTGTAAGGTTATATTAGCGATTAAGCTGGCTACCAGCATTAAAATGCTATATCGGCAGCTTTTAACTATATTAATTTTAACTATTAATCAGTGATTTGTCAGGAAAACCACATATTTCGGGTTGAGGGTAAAGGGAGATAGAGTTAATTTTAGATATTTTTACTGGTGAAAATCATCAAATTTGACTAATTTAAGCCGATCGCAGCTTGAAAAAAATTATTAGTCAAAAATCAAATTTTATGGTAATATTACAAACTTATCAGCTAAACTGCTGTAAAAAGACTTATTGAGAACCACAATCATATTTTGTTGGTTCTTAGGCAACGATCGCCATTGTTTCCCCCATGCTTATGACCCCAGAAAAATAGCAGGAGCCAAGGCAATTATTAGTGGAACATTGGCGGATAGGTTAGGAGAAAAATCATGTTTCAAGTAGTTTTATTAACTCTGGTTCTGGGGTCTGTGTGGATCTGTCGATACGTTACTGAGGAAATGCCAGTACTTCTAGCTGGCATTATTGGTATTGTGTGTTTTCTTTTAAGTTTGTATTTAGCTCCTTGGCCGGTGTTGTTATGTATTGCGATCGCCCTGTTGTTTTTAAATCAAAACCCTTTCAGTCAAAGACAGGGAATTAATTAAATAATTTAAGTCAATTAATCGCTAATAACTACTTGTTGTTTAAACAGCATTTTAGTTATTAGCTGTTAAAGCGGACAGCTAGATATTGTTTTTTCCCGTTTCCTATATATAATGTTATTTGGTAACTGGAGTTTTTGCCTGTTGAAATATTATTTTAATTCCCAAAGCCATTAAACCTAAAGTGGCAATAGCAAATACTGCTGTACCTAAAGCACTCATGCCTATAATTAAGGTACGAATGGCAACAGATATATTTTGCACGGTGATATTTGTAGAAGTAATAGGTTTATTGGCAAAATAACTAGCAATAGAAAGGGTTAGAAAATACATAGCGGTGGAAATACCCCCAGAAATAATAGAACTACTGATACAACGTAGAGGGGTAGGAGGAATGTAGTTAGAATTTTCTTGAGGGGAATTTGGTTGAGAGTTCATGGGTAATTTTGGCTGTTGCTAAAGGTAAGTATTGCCTGTTAATTTGGCTAGAAATTATACTAAAACCGGTTTTCTGAAGAAAAGCTAATGATTTAATTAGATAACTATTAGAAAGCCGGGAAGGGAGTAAAATTTCTATTTAATTTTAAGCTGAGGCGAGACGAATGCCGTTATTAGTAAATTTGGCTACCCAGAGGTGAAGATCGGGGTCAGGAATAGCGACTCGGACAGCTTCTTTGATTTCTTGGGCCTGGGATTGAGAGGCGGTGAGGGCAAATACTGTGGGGCCAGAACCTGACATCATGGTGCCTAAAACGTTGTGTTTGGCGAATTCTTGGCGAAGTTGGGCAACTTGGGGATATTCGGGTAAGACTACTTTTTCTAGGTCATTGTGGAGGAGTTGGGCGATCGCAACGGGATCGTGATGGGCGATGGCGCTGACCATTGGCCCGGAATGGACTCTTTGCCGACGTTCTGCCAGACTTTGAGGGTCAGAGATATAGGTATGGTTAAATTTTTGGCGATAAGTTTGGTAAGCCCAAGCGGTAGAAACGCCGAGACTGCGATATTTTGCCAAGATTACATATAAATTATCTGTACTGGATAGGGGGGAAAGTTCGTCACCGCGACCAGTGGCGAGGGCTGTTCCGCCGGCGATGCAGAAGGGTACATCAGATCCTAGCATTCCGCCTAATTTTTGTAATTCGGGCTGAGTTAGTCCTAAATTCCACATTAAATCTAGTCCGACTAAGACTGCGGCAGCATTGCTGGAACCGCCTGCTAGTCCTGCTGCTACAGGAATGCGTTTTTGGATAGTGATTTCTACGCCGCCGTATTTTGCAAAGACTTCCGGGAATTCTTTGGCCATTAGTTCGGCGGCACGGTAGGCGAGGTTAGTTTGGTCGGTGGGGACTTGAGGATCGTCGCAATGTATGTGAATTTTGTCTACGCTGAGGGGACGTAGTTGGATACGATCGGCTAAGTCTATACTTTGGAGTATCATGGCTAATTCGTGATACCCTCCTTGACGATCGCCAAGGATTTCTAAGTAGAGATTAATTTTGGCTGGGGATATTAGGGAGTAGGAATGCATTGTTTAATTTTCAACGGCTAACAAGTTAGTTAAAGCTACCCATTCAGAAATGCTGAGGTCTTCGGCGCGAGATTGGGGGTTTAAATTTAATTGTTCCAGAAGTTGGGTAAGACGATCGCGATCGATTATTGTTTGTAAATTATTTCGTAACATTTTCCGTTTGCTGGCAAAGCCGTTATGTACCAATTTTGCTAATAATTCCGGATTTTTTACTGGTGGGTCAATTGGTCGAGGATGTAGACGTACTACGGCAGAATCGACTTTTGGCGGGGGAAAAAATGCATTAGCCGGAACATGACAAATTAGTTCACATTGGGCTAAATATTGTATTTTTACTGATAACGCCCCAAAAGCTTTTGTACCTGCTTTGGCGTGTAGTCTATCTGCTACTTCTTTTTGTACTAATAATACGATGGAATCAAAAGGCTGGGGATTGGGTTGGTTTATTTTTCCTAATAGTTTTTCTAATATCGGACCGGTTATGTTATAGGGAATATTAGCAACTACTTTATTAGGTTTTTGAAATTTAGGAAATTCTTGTAAAAGTGATTCTATATTTATTTCCAGAAAATCGCCTTGTAGGAGTAGGAAATTATCTATTTTTCCGTATTTTTTGGCTAATAATGGGCATAGATCGCGATCGATTTCTATAGCTACTAATGTTTCTACTAGGGGTAATAATTTTTGGGTGAGAATGCCTGTACCTGGGCCGATTTCTAATACTCGATCGGTTTTTGATAATTCGGCTGCTTTGACGATTTGGTTAAGGATTTTGTCACTTTTTAGCCAGTGTTGTCCAAATTGTTTACGCGGTTTTGTTGCTGTCATAATTATGTAATTTATTAATTTTATTACCATTGGGGGGAACTATCGAGGAGTTCTTTGGCTAGTTTATTTTCTAAGGGTTTAGAGAATAAAAAACCTTGCCCTCGATCGCAGCTTAAATTTCTCAGTATGGCTAACTGTTCTGGGGTTTCTATACCTTCAGCTATGGTTTTCATTCCCATTGTATGAGCCATACTAATAATACCAGGTACTAATACTTTTTTTTCGCTAATATTGCCTTGCATACGCCTGACAAAACTTTTATCAATTTTTAGATAATTTACGGGTAAGTCGTGCAGGTAACTTAAAGAAGAATATCCCGTGCCAAAATCATCAATACTTGATTCAATACCCAGAGATTTTAACTCATTTAATATTTTCTGGGCTGAGTTTTTATTTTCCATTATGGCACTTTCTGTTATTTCTAATTTGAGATTTTGATAGTTTAATTTATTTTTTTTAATAGAATCATTGACTTTTTCTAGTAAATTAGGTTGACAAAACTGCCGGACTGAAATATTTACACTTACGGTTAATTCTTGATATGATTTTTTCCAGTTTTGAAGTTGTTGACATGATTTTTGTAATACTAAGGTGTCAATAGAAGAAATTAAACCAGTTTCTTCAGCGAGGGGAATAAATTTGAGGGGGGAAACTAAACCGCGTGTAGGATGTTGCCAACGGGCTAGGGCTTCAAAACCGTTTATTTTACCTGTATTTAGGCAAACTATTGGTTGATAATATACTATAAATTCTTCTTTTTCTATAGCTCTTCGCAGGTCATTTTCTAGTTCTAAAGTTTTGATGGCTTGCTGATGCATTTGGGGGTCAAAAACATAGTAACAGCCTTTGCCTAATGCTTTAGCTCGATACATAGCTGCATCAGCATCTCTGAGGATATATTCTGGTTTTTCCGTATTTTTATTTGCGATGATAATACCAATACTGGCATTAGTAAATACTTCGTATTTTGCTACTTGAAAAGGTATGGATAATTCTTGAATGATTCTTTGCGCTACTTTAGCTGCTTGGGTAATATCGGAAATGTTTTCTAGTAAAATGGCAAATTCATCGCCACCTAAACGGGCAATAATATCTGATTCATTTAAAGTTCCTTGTAGTCTATGACCGATCGCCACTAATAATTCATCTCCGACTAAATGACCAAGGGAGTCATTAACTATTTTGAAGCGATCGCAATCTAAAAATAATACAGCAAATTGATAATCTGGCTGATTTTTAGCGTGATTTATTGCTTCTTCAAGACGTTTCATAAATAAAGTACGATTTGGCAAATCTGTCAGCGGATCGTGTAAAGCCAAATGCAATAATTGTTTTTCTAATTGTTTGCGTTCGTTAATTTCTTGCTGAAGTTCTTTGTTAGCTATTTCTAACTGTTTTGTGCGTTCTTTTACCTTTTCTTCTAAAATATTATTTAGGTTAATAATTTCTAGTTCTGCTTCCCGTAAAATAAGTTGATTTTTAACCCGAATTAAAACTTCTTCAGATTGAAAAGGTTTAGTAATATAGTCAACTCCGCCAACATTAAAAGCTTGTACTTTGTCTAGTACATCATCTAAAGCGCTTAAAAAAATAATGGGAATTTTATTAGTATTTTCAGATTGTTTTAAACGGCGGCAAACTTCATAGCCATCTATTTCTGGCATCATAATATCAAGTAATATCAAATCGGGTAAAATAGTTTGGCAGGCAGTGAGCGCCATTTCTCCGTTAAGTGCTTTACGAACCCGATAGCCATTACTAGTTAGCATAGCGGATAATACCCGCAGATTAGCTGGGGTATCATCGACAATGAGAATATCTTTTTTATCTAAATTTAAATTATTGTAATTCATTAGTTCCTCTGTTGTATTAAGTACATAATTTTTTCAAATTCAAATTTATTGGCTAAATTTGTTAAAGTGTTGGCTAAAGCGAGGTTATTTTCCGCCATTTCGCCCACTATTTCGATAATTAAATCATCACTACCTTGAGATGCCGCATTATATAATCTTTGCGTCCATTCTTCAGGCATTTGTGATAAGTATATTATTAAATTATCATCGTTACAATTTTGATCTATTTTAGGATTAATTATTTCTGTTATAGAGTTTTCTTGATCATAAGTATAGACTAATCCTAAATGCTGACTAATTTTTTCTAATAATACCTCTTCTCGGAATGGTTTGTGAATAAAATCATCGCAACCAATGGATAATACTTTTTCGCGATCTTTTTCAAAGGCACTGGCGGTGAGAGCAATAATAATTGTAGATGATCCTTTTCTGGAATTTCTAATTTGTTTGGTAGCTTCATATCCATCCATCACTGGCATTCGCATATCCATGCAGATAAGATGGGGCTGCCAACTTGACCATAAGGCAACAGCTTCTTGACCATTTTCAGCTTCTCTAACTATTAAACCTATGGAGGTTAATAGTTTAACTAAAAATAAACGACTTTCCTGGCGATCGTCTACTACTAAAATCCGATATTCTCCTTGATTTGGTGCTAAACCAATGATTTTATTTTGAGGTTTATTAGTAATAATATTTTCTACATCTAATGGGTTAATTCCCATATCAAATGAAAAATTACTTCCCCTATTAAGCTGACTGGTAACTGTTATAATTCCTCCCATTAATTGTACGTATTTTTGACTAATAGGTAAACCTAATCCTGTACCTTGATGGGATTTTAAACCAGTGTTAGTTTGAGTAAAAGGTTCAAATATTAGGTTAATTTCTGTGGGAGCAATTCCAGGGCCTGTGTCTTCTATTTCAAACCATAATTTATCAGGTTTTTTACTGGTGTTATTTGTTGGTAATTCCTGCTGATTTTTATGGATAAAAGATGTATAATTATAATTTGGTTTAGTTTTTACACGCAGAATCACGCTACCTTGCTGGGTAAATTTGATGGCATTTCCTAAAATATTTAATAAAACTTGGCGAAGTTTGCCCGGGTCACTTTCGATATATTGGGGTACGTCACTGGCGATATCAAAAATTAGCTGTAATCCTTTAGATTCAGCTTGTAATTTTAACATTTCTTCTAGTAGGTTGAGTAGGTTAATTAAATCAAAGCTTTCTAGGTTTAGGGCTGTGCGACCGGCTTCAATTTTTGACATTTCTAATATGTCGTTAATTAAATTTAATAAATGTTCACCAGCACGATTAATAATTGTCAGGTTTTCTTGTTGTTCCTGATTTAAATTTTTATCGCGGCTCATTACTTGTGTAAATCCAAGTATTGCGTTTAGGGGGGTTCTTAATTCGTGACTCATACTAGCTAGAAATTCGCTTTTAGCTCTGTTGGCAGAGTCAGCAGCAATGAGAGCTTTTTGTAATGCTTCTGATTGTTGTTGGGTTTGGGATAATAATTCTGCTTGTTGAAAGGCAACTCCTAATTGATTACCTATTTGAATTACCATGTTAATTTCTGAGGTTTTCCAATGGCGAGGGCCTGAATTTTGATAGCTGGCTAGTAATCCCCAAAGTTTATTACCGCAAAATATAGGAACTATAATATATGCTCTAACTTCAAAGAGTTCTAAAAGTTTGATGTAGCATTCGGAAAAGTTATAGGTATAAATATCTGAAACGCATCTATAACTGGTACCTTGGTTATAAACACCACCTTGATTTTCTTGTAAATAAGTATCTACTATTACGTCAGTGGCATTAGTTAGATTAGTAATGACGCATTTATCCCATTTTATGGTAGATTCAGTCAAGTTTGGAGATGTTTTTTGTTCTTGGATTAAATGTTTCCATCCCTGGGCTACTGATTCAGCTACAAATGTTCCACTCCAATCGGAATTAAAGCGATAAATAACTACTCGATCGCAATTTATGGTTTGTCGTAATTCTTCGGTTGTAATTTGAAAAATCTCCTTAAAATCTAAGGTTTGCCGCATTTTTAAAATAATTTTGGTGAGACTATGTTCTCTAGCGGCAGTTTCTTGTAGTATATATTCAGCTTGTTTGCGATCGGTAATATCCCGCACCATTGTGATTGTTTCATATTGATCGCAGGCAACTATGCGAGCTTCGTAATCATATATTTTTTGATCTAGGGGAAATTGATATTCTAAAATTTGTATTTGTCCAGAGGCAAAAGCTCGCTCTTGTGCTGCAAATAATTGATTTCCTATATTATAGGGGAAAACTTCTTGAATATTTTTACCTATAAATATATTAAAATCAATAGAATTTTCAAGATTTTTGGCGGGTTTAAAGTCTACTAATGTACCGTCATCTAGGCAGCGAAACATCATATCGGGAATGGCGTTTAATAATGCTCGATTTGTGGCTTCGCTTTGCCGAAGAGATTCTTCGGCATATTTGCGATCGCTAATATCTTCCCAATAACCAACACATTCTAATGGGCTACCGTTTTCGTTGGTGACAAGACGAATGCGATCGTAAATCCAACGATAGTTACCATCTTTGTGTAAAAAGCGATATTCATAAAAATGTTCTTTTTTGACCAATAGCTGGGAATATTCATCAAGAATTCGATCTATATCTGCGGGATAAATATGATTAAACCAAAAATCTGTTTCTTCAATAACTTCTCGCGCTTCATAGCCAATAACTGCTGTAATATTGTCGCTCATAAATGTTATCTGATAATGATTTGATGGTTTAAAGCTATAAATAGCGACAGGGCTAGAGGCGAGTAAATGTTGTAGGCGTTGGGTTACAGTTCTTAGTGCTAATTCAGTTTTTTTCCGTTCCCGTAGGGCTGCTTGTTGTTCGGTAATATCCATAACAACTACACCTACACCTGTGGGAAAATTATCTTCTCCAAAAATTGGAAAATAGGAAACCATCCAGTCACGATATACCCCTGGTTGACTGGGCATTTCCCCAGATAATTCTAGGTTGAGAAGTGGTCGGCCTGTATCAATAACTTGTTGATATAAAAATTCTAAATTATAACCAAATTTTGGTAAAATATCTTGGGATTTTTTACCGATATGTTCTGCAACTGGAAATCCATTAATTTCTGCTAGGAGTTCGTTAATTTGTACATAACGTAATTCTTTGTCTAAGATAGCCATCCCTAGCGGAGCAGAGGTAAAAAAGGCGTTGAAGCGAGCTTCTCGTAAGGTTATTTCTTTTTGTAAGACTTTGGCTTGGGAAATATCGCGCCCTTCTGGTATTAATAATACTATTTTTCCGTTTTCATCAAATACTGGTTTGATGGAAAAGTCTATGATGATGGGAGTGTTATCTATGCCTATTATTTCGACTTCATAACGGATAAATTCTCCGGCTGCTGCTGCTGTAATGGCTTTTCGGACGCGATCGCGGGTTTCTTGTGAAATTTGCCACCACGGGGTTTCCCAAAAAGGTAGTCCGATTATTTCTTTTTCTTCTACACCAATAAAGTCGAGGGAACTTTGATTGCTTTGTATCAAAATTCCTTCGGTAGTTAATAACCCCATAAATTGAAAAGTGGAATTGAAAATAGCCCGAAATCGTCTTTCACTTTCCCGTAAATTTGCTTCGGATTTTTTATGTTTAATTAAGGAACCTAATTGAGCCGCTACAGCTTGTACTAATTCAATAATTCGATTATCGGTTCTAAGTTTTTGCCGTTTTAATAAAACTAAAACAGCTACGACTTGCTCGTTAGCAATAATTGGTACACCAAATAGTGATTTTAAACCAACTTTTACTGCTATTTTAGTTCTAAAAATTTTATCTTGGGGAACTTGGGTAATATCTTCTATCCATTGGGGCTGCTGTAAGGACATAATTTGCCCTAGTAATGTCCGATTAATATCTAGTTGTAAATATTCAGTACAATTTTGCAATTTTGCAAAGGAATTATCGCTACCATACCAACCGGAAATATATTCTAAATAAGTATTTTCATTATTGGGAATCCAAGCTTCGCCAATATCCCAGCCAATAGCTATACAAATTAATTTTAAAATAGTCGTTAAAGCTTTATTAATATTTTCTGATTGATTTATAGCTTGATTTGTTTGTAATAATAATCTAATTTCTTTTTCGGCTTGTTTGCGATCGGTAATGTCTCGTAAAGATGCTAAATAAGCATTAACTCCATCCCAAATAATTTCTACTACTCGCATTTCTGCGGTAATAAGTCCTTTGGTAGCATGGGGAATATCTAATTCTATTGTACCACCAACTGCTAGGGGAAATTCAAATAATTCTCCTAAAATTTCAGTAGAAGAACGACCTAAAAGAAATTCAGCAGCAGGATTAATAAATCTCACTCTTCCTTGTTGATCAATAACAATGATACCATCAGCATTGGTGGTGATTATGGTACTCAGACGTTTTTCGCTTTCGATAAGTTCTGCTTCTACTCGTTTCCGTTCTAATTCTGCACTTGCACGAGCGGCAAATATTTTTATAATTGATTCTTTGTCTAATTCTAAAGCCATTGGTTTGTCATCTAAAATGGCTATATATCCTAAAATATTTCCCGCAGAATTAATTAGGGGAATGCTTAAAAAACTGCGGATATTTAATTTGTCTAATTTTGGATTTTTTCCGGATAGTTTTTGATAGTTATCTGGACAATAACAAATATTGCCTTCTATCAGGTTTTCCCAGGGAGTATTTATGATTTCATACTCAATATTTTCGCTCCAATTTTCCCCTGTCCAAAATGCTAAGGTGCGTACTTTAGTTTTTTCTTCGTTAATAAATTCTGCTAAGATGGAATAACGCACCTGCAATACTTCGGCTAAATAACGCACACAAGAATCAAAAAATTCGCCACCTGTAGTAGAGGTGATACCTTCCACTATTAGGTGTAATTCTTCTTCTCTTTGTTTGCGATCGCTGATATCGCTGGCTGTTCCTGTTGCTCCTATTATTTTGCCCTTGGCATTTCGTAGGGGTATGGCATTTACTAATAAGTGTATTTGTTTCCCATCTTTATTTTTTTGTGATATTTCCTGTTGAAATAATGTTGCTCCTTGTAGAATTTTATCAAAACTTTTTCGAGATGTATCGCGTTTATCTGGTGAAAGAAAATCATCATAAAAATGCCCAATCATTTCTGCGGGTTTCCACCCATAAATTTGTTCAACGGCAGAGTTAACAAAAGTATATTTACCTTGTTGATCTATTGACCAAATTATATCTTGAGAAGCTTCTACTAAGGCGCGATATTTACTTTCACTTTCGCGCAGGGCGTTTTCTGCTAAGATGCGATCGTGTATTTCCTGAGATAATCTAGCATTTTGTTCACTTAGTTGTTTTTGTAACCTCCAAATACTTAGTTGATTTTCAATACGGGCTAAAACTTCTTGTACTTGAAACGGTTTTGTAATATAGTCTACTCCACCTAGTGAAAAAGCTTGCACTTTATCAAATACTTCTCGTTTAGCGCTAATAAAAATTATTGGTATATTGCAAGTTTTTTCATTGGCTTTTAGCTGTTGGCAGACTTCGTAGCCATTGGGAGGCGGCATCATAATATCAAGTAAAATTAAATCCGGCGGTTCTGCTTCTATGGCAGCTAAAGCTAACTGGCTATCAGGTACTGGTCGTACTATATAGCCTTGCAAAGTTAAAACATTTGCTAGAAGGCGTAAGTTATCGAGATTATCATCAACTATGACAATATTGGCGGCAATATGACTTATATTTTCTTTCATTTTCTTAATTTAGATTTTTGAATTAAACTAAGGATTTTAGTATATTTAAAATCCTCTACCAAATTTGTCAGTGCTTCTGCTAATTCAGCATTGTGATGAATACGGATTTTATCAAGTATTTTAAAAATATCCTGTAAATTAATACGGATACTTGCTTGTTCTAATTCTTCGACTAATTCAGCAGGTAAGGAACTAATGGCATCAGGATTTAAAACATTTTGAATATAATAGGTATTTTGATTGTTTTGATTATTTTGATGGTTTTCTTGGGTGTGGCTGAGTTCCTTTTCTGGCTGTTTTTGTTCTATTTTATCATATAAAAAGCGTACTCCTAAGTGTTTAGTGATTTTCTTAAAAATCTCTGCTGATTGGAAAGGTTTTAAAATTACGTCGTCTCCACCATTTAAATGTATCACTTTTGAATGATTAAAGCTATTATCTTTTTGGCTAAAAATAATTGTTGTTGCTTGACCTTGTATTGTGCTTTTAATTTGTTGGATGACTTTATAACTATCCATTGCAGCTATTTGCATATCTATAAAAATTAAATGGGGTTGCCAATTTTGCCAAATTTTTATGGCTTCTATGGTGTTACTAGCTTCGGCAAGGGAAAACCCAAGGGGAGAAAGTAGTTGATTTAACCATTGTCGATCGCTATTATTGTTATCTATTATTAAAATTCGATAATTAGGCTGATTTGGTTCTAAGGCAATAACTCGATGGTTTATTTGGGGTTTGATTGGCGATGTTTTTTCTGCTGTATTTTGCATTAATACTACTATAATATTAAATTGACAAATTGTGCCTTGTGATGTATTGTTTAGGCTGATTTCACCACCCATTAATCCCACAAAAAAACGACTAATTGGTAATCCTAAACCCATACCTGCTTTATATTTTTCGCTCTTGTAGCTTTGCCAACAGTTTTGAAAAATGCTATCTAAATTTTCACATTCTATACCGCTACCGGTATCTTCGATAGTAAATATTAAACTGCCATGATTTAGGGAATCAATAGGTTTAATTTTTTCTTGACTAAAACCTATTTGTGGTGGGGTTATAGCCATTTTTACTTGCACTGTAACGCTGCCAGATTGAGTAAATTTAATGGCGTTATCAATTAGGTTAATGAGAACTTGGCGTAATTTTATCCGATCGCTTTGTATGTATTGAGGTACTGTAGCCGATCGCATAATATTAAATTCTAAGCATTTTTCTTTAGCTCGATTTTGAAATAAATGTTCTATATCATGGAGTAATGCATAAATATCAATTTTTTCTATGTTTAAATCATTGCTATTAGTTTCTCCCTTGGAAATTTCTAACAAATTCTCGATTAAAGTTAGTAGATGTTCTCCATTACGTTTAATAATATCAAGATATTCTTGACATTCTGATGAAAGTGCATCAGGTTTACGTTTCATTAGTTGCGTAAAGCCTAGAATTACATGGAGGGGGGTTCGTAATTCGTGACTAATATTTTCTAAAAATGTTTTTTTGGCGATCGCGGCTACTTCTGCTTGCATTAATGCTTGTTGTAGTTGTAAATTTTGTTCTTTTAATTGGTTTTGTAGGGCAATGCGATCTTTTAGTTCTTTTTCTCTTTCTATTATTTCTTTTTGTAAGCGATCATTAGTTTTATCTAATTGAGTTGATCTTTCATCTACTTCTTTTTGTAAAATTTCTATTCTCGCATACATTTCCACCGGATTAAATGCTTTTAACAGATGAGTTTGGGTAATAATACCTGCTAATTTTCCCTGATGATCTACTACTACTAAACGACGAACATGGTGTTTTTGCATTAGTTGATGAGCAGTCCATGCTGAATCTCCTGTTTGAATTGGTAATAAGGGACAACTCATTACATCTCTGGCATTTATATCGGTTAAATTTAATCCTAATGCCGTGAATTGTACTATATCCCGTTCTGTAATAATGCCAATGGGAAATATATCTGGATATGAATTATTTTCTCCTCGAATTACTACACAGCTTATCTGATGATTAACCATTAACTGAGTAATTTTTAAGAGATTGAGATTAGCTGGGGCATGAATGACTTTACTTGTCATTAAGCGATCGATACTCTTAAATTTTAATAAATCACTTGGTTGTAATACTTGGCGAATAGTATAAGGTGTAATTACACCTATTACCTGCCCGGGTTCATCCAGGGCTGGCAAGTGACGAATTTTATGTTGGCGTAACACAGATAAAACTGATGCAATATCTACGGTTTCTTTCAGGGATATACAAATAGGATTTCTAGTCATTACTTGGCTAATTTCTAAGTTTTTAAATTCAATCATTGCCGCAGCTTTTTTCACTATATCTCGTTCCGTAAAAATACCAACTAATTCTTTTTGCTCAAGTACTAACACACAACTGGCAGAATGCTGACTCATGCGGGTAATAGCTTCTGTTACGGGAGTATAGGCACTCACCATTAGAGGTTGTTTGTCAATGGCTGGTGATTGATTTAAGAGTTTGTGTAAAGGATAATTAGATTTCATGTTTTTAAAGGTATGATCTGAAAGTTTGTACATAAATTGTTCCCTTGTTTAAAGTCCTAATATCATGTTTGTCAGAGATTGGAAAATTTTATATATATAAAAAATATATATAATATCATTT
>CAWUOF010000033.1:0-15168 GCA_963923765.1 uncultured bacterium
TAAGATAGTTTCTTGACTAACCAAAGAATTTTTTCTTTTACTGGTTTCCGGTGGGGTGATGCGGCTTTTTCGGCGGCTAATCTATCATAATTTTGTTTAAACCAGTCGTAACTTTCCCGAAACATTTCATCGTTGGAATATTTGGGTTTCCAGCCTAGTTGTAATAGGGGATTTATATCAAAATAAAATGCTTTGTGATAGGTGAGATAATGCCAGGGGGCTAGGGGGCTTAAACCTATCCAATCTAAAAATCGTAAGGTGTTAATAGTTAACCAGGCAGGTAGGCTTTTTACTTTAGATTTGGTTCCTGCATATTCTATCAGGTTTTCTAAGCCACCGCGTAAACTACCAAAGCGATCGGTTCCGACATTATATACTCCTGGTTTGCCTAAGTCTAGGGCTAACATATAGGCATCCATTAAATCGAGGGCATGGACAAATTGAAATTGAACGTTTCCGCTACCGATGACATAAACGTTTCTGCCTTCTTCTATCCATTCAAATAATATTTGAAAAATGCCTAATCTACCTTCGCCTAATATTGTACGAGGACGAATTACTATTAATGGTAAACCTGCCCGATCGCATATATCTCTTACTTCTATTTCTCCTGCTAGTTTACCTCTACCATATATTTCGATCGGACCTGGTAAAGTATCGTTAGTAATTGGGCAAGATTTGGGTACACCAAATATTGCACTTGAACTCATGTGAATAAAGCTTTTTACTCCGGCTTTTACTGCTGCTTCTGCGGCTATTTTACTACCTTCTACATTAACTTGCCAGAATTTATCCCCTGATTTGGTGAGGGGAACTAGGGCGACATTATGATGTACTATATCTATGCCACGCATTGCTGCTGCTACGCCTTCGCGATCGCGTATATCACAGTTAATAAATTCTATGTCCTTGGGGCGGGTTTCATCTTCCCATATATCTAATATTTTTACTTCTTCGCCACGTTCATAAAGACGTCTAGCTATTAAATTTCCTAAAAACCCTGAACCGCCTGTAACTAAATGTCTCATTTAAATTTCCTGTTCAATGTCCAAATTAACCATCTGGCAAGATTGTATATTAGTGCGGCTATTTCGTAAAGTATTTGAATAATAGGATAATCATAAAACCATAGTCGCGATACTATTTTTCTTTCTATTTGGGCTGGACGACATTTAATAATATCTTGTATTTGATAACCGCATAATTGAAACATTGCCCCACTACGAAAAGCATGGGGAGCATTACAATATATGATTATATCTGGTAATGGCCAAATATTTTTATGTTCTAACCATTGGCGTAAAAGTCGGGCATTATCAAAGGTGTCCAGATAGGGGCGATCGCTAACTCCAACAGGCAAAAATATCTCTAAGTCGGGGCGTTTACTTTGTAAATATGCTGCCGCCATTTCTTCTTCTGTGGCATGGCAATTAAATCTATTACCTGGAGATAAAAATACTCTACTATTCACCTCTACATCATGGCAAAGTTGCTGTAAAACTGCCTCAAAATAATCTGATAAGCAGCATTTTTCTATTCCCGCTATTTTTTGATATGCTAAACCTTCAGTAACAATAATATAATGGGTGCATCTCATATTTGCAAAAAAACAATAAAAAAACCATAAAAAAACCATATTTTAACTAGGCAAATATCTTAGGATTTTTGTTTATAGTCCATTGTTGCGAAGACAGCGCAACAACGGTTTTTACAATTTTGAGATGTACCCAATATAATTGCCATTACCCATCAATACCCCCGTAATTTTCAAATACCCATTTTAAACTACGTCGCATTCCTTCTTTTAAGGATATTTTTGGCTGGTAATTTAATTCTCGTTGGGCTTTAGCTATGGAACAAGCTATAGTTTTATTCATCTCGGAAAGCACATGGATTTTTTGATTATACAAGCCTAAGCTTTGCAGTAAACTATCACATACTAAAGCTATTTCACTGGCAATTCCTGGTAATTTTAAGCGTTTATGGGCGCATTTTTGCCCAAATTCTGATTCTAATAAATCTTCTACGGTATTGATAATTTCTTGCATGGAATAGGGTTTTTCGTCAGCTATCCAATAAATTTGGCCATTAGCTTGGGCGGTGATTGCTGCTAAGATTAATCCTTGACAGAGATTATCAGTATAAGCCATCGATCGCAGATTGTTGCCGTCCCCAACTATCGGCCCTTTACCATCACGAATCATTTGGAAAAATAAAGTTTGTCTGGGGGGTTGATTTGTCCCATAAAACCAGGGGGCGCGAATAATTACTGTTTCCAGTTTCCCGGTGTTTTGGATATCTTTTACGGCTAATTCCATTTCTTGTTTGGATTTGCCATAATTCATGTAAGGATTATAGGGGGAGTCTTCATCAAATAAATGGTCAGGATGGGGATTACAACCGCAAGGGGAATTAGAAGAAACTATTACTGCCCGTTTTACTCCGGCTTTTATAGCTGCATTTAAGAGATTTTTAGTACCTTCTAAATTAACTTGATAAAATTCAGAAATTTTTTGCGGGTGAATGATGCCTGCGGTATGAAAAATAATGGCATTGTTGGCATCTTGACAGAAGCGATCGCAGTCTTGGATATTACGTAAATCTCCAGTAATAATTTCCAGGCGATCGCCTAATTTTTTCAGTGGCGTTATATCTTGTCCTGGTAATACTAAACAGCGAATTTTTAAATTACTTTGGGGTTGACTTAAATCTGCACAATCTGGTAAACCCTTCACTAAAGCTGTAACTAAGCTAATTCCTAGCCAACCTAAAGAACCTGTTACTAAAACTAAATTAGCGTTAAATTCCATAATTTTATAATTATTTTTATAACTTACCTAAAAATTTTAAAGTATTGCGACGGGAAATAGCCATAATAGAACCTTGGGGATTTACACCTGGTGCAGTACATAATAAACTAGCATCGGCAATATATAAATTTTTGTAACCATGTACTCTCCCAAAGGAATCTGTAGCACATATACGGCGATTTTCTCCCATTGGGCAAGAAGAAAAAATATGTACTGTCATTAAATTTGTGGTAGAGGCGGGTAATTTATCGGGAACTTGTTGTAAATCAGTCGGTTTAGTAAATCTCGATGTTTTAGTAATACTAGGATACAAGGCAACTGCACCGGCTTCAAATAACAACAAAGATAGTTTTTGCATGGCTGTGGATAAGTCTTTTAAATCAGCCTCAGTGACATGATAGCGGACTAAAGGGTCACGATAACCAGGAAGACAACGCACGGAACCTTTACCTATGCCTGTTATCATGGCATAATATATTGCCATTTTTTGCCATTCTCCATCAACTTCCCTGGCATAATTAGGATGGTCATTCATGGCTAATGCTAGATAAGCTGGGGAACTAATGGAACATCCAAAACTAAATTTAGGGGAAAATTCTTTAACTTGATGTACAGGTACTCCCATGTCTGCTGAGTTTACCTCTTCGGCAAATTTAGCAATTACTTTTACTGTGGGATGCATTTGTAAAGTATTACCAATATTAACTGTAATACCACTGCGTCGTAATAGGGCGGGGGTGTGAATTGCCCCACAAGCCACAAATATTGTTTCGGCTTGAATTTCTACGGGTTTAGATGGTAAGCCTGGAGGTGTATAATCGGCTTTTAGTAACCATTTATCCCCATCTTGGCGCAGAATATTAACTCTGGTATTGGGTAATAATTTACAGCCAACTTGTAGCGATCGAGGGATAAAAGTTTTTGTCATTGACTGACGAGTACCTTTAGGAATATCGTCTTGATTTACTTGTTGGTCATAACGAAACCAACGGGGTACTTCTAAAGATTCCCAGCCTAATTTTAATGCACCTTCATGTAATTTTAAAGAAGCTGGTGGTGCTTTTCCTGGAAGATGACAAACTGTTACGGCTTTTTCGCAGGCGGTAAAATGGGGTAATAAATCTGTTTCTGCTAGGGCTTCTACGGCGAATTCTTGTCGCCATTTTTGTAAAATATCGGGGGGAGTACGATGATACAAACCACTATTTATTTCACTGCCACCACCTACACAGCGACCCTCGACATATTGTACTTTGGGTGAACCTAAACCTGCTGTAATACCACCATTGCGGTATTTTTGCAACATTTCTTGTTGAGAAAAGGGTGTGCAAGACTCCAGGGGTAAATAGGAACCTTCTTCGATTAATATTACATTGCGTCCGGCTTCGGCTAATAAATAGGCAGCGATCGCACCCCCTGGGCCTGAACCAATTACAGCTATTTCAAATTTTAGCTGTGGCTGGGGGTTGGTGATGACATTGGGACTGGTTTGGGTAAACATTCGCTAGTTTGGTTTGAGTACCAGCAAAATACTACTAGACTTTCATAAAACCTTATCACATCTCGGCAAAGTGCGATCGGAGAATTTTGCCAAGCTTGAATTTGTCGCCATCTTATGACATGGGGTAAACAGTGAAAAACTTTGCCTGCGGTAACTATACCCCAAAGGTCAAAAATTAAAGTAAGTAAGAAAATCGGTAATTTTAAATAATCTGGCATTTGTCCATGTTGATGCAAGACAAAAGCCACGACTCGATTATTAGGAAAATCTGATTTACTGACATCTAATTTACCACGTTCTTGAATAATAGAATAACAGATCGCCGAAACTGTTGCTTTAAAGTTAATTAACATTATTATTCTCCCATATTTTCATTACTATTTTATTGTTTTTTTCGGCGATTAGCAAAATTAATTATATATTTGGTAGGGTGCGTCAGAATTTTAACCCTTGATTATATAGCTTATATCTTGGGTCTGACGCACCCTACAATTTAATTTTAGGGGAAAAATCTATAATTTTCAACTATACTTTCATAGAGGATAGGTAATTCTAAATTTTCAACTAAATTGATTTTTTTTGTTTTCGTAACAGGAATTAGATAATTTTTCGCAATTAATATGGCTTGAATTTTTGCTAGACAATTAAAATACCTCTCTATTATCTCTTATTCCTCTGTGTTTGCTGCATCTCTATGATTCGTAAAAAAAATAATTTATTCTTAGCGGGGGATAGAAATAATAAATTTATTATATAGTGCGTCTAAATAATTTATACAAATATCTTCATCCCAAAGCTTTTTTCACAAAAAGAGATAAGTAAAAAAATTGTACACATTCATTATTTAAAAACGCTATATATCATAAGATGATATTAATTCCATAATAGGTCGGATATCTGAATCTCGATAATGTAAATATTCTGACCTTCTTGCATTCAAAAAATACTTATCATTAGCAATTAATGAAGATATAGTTGAAGGTAGAATATCTGGATTTTTTAAAGCCAATACATTTTGTTTAGCAATTTCTACATTACAAAGATTTGTTTTGTTTTGCCCTAAATTCTCTATCAAAATCGAACAACACACAAATTCGTAAACAATATTTCCTAATACAAAGACAGGAATAAGTGCTGGATCTATTGTAGAATCATCTTTTCCACACATACTTTCATAGATATACCAATGTCCCTTTAAGCTGATTCCTTTTCTACTATATGATTTATAGTAGGATTTAAGAATAGGTCCGTCGTGATCATTCCCATTAACCGCAATAATAATGCAAGTGTAATCTTTAAATTCTCCATCTTCGTCTTCATCTGCTTCTATATAGTATCCAAGAACTATTGATCTTATATCAGGAAATAACGTAGTTTTTTTGTTTATAACTTTAAGAAGACGACTTATCTCTGCGTTTGGTTGTCTAGCTTTTTTTGCATATTTTTTTACTAAACTATAATTTAATGATGGCTTGAATAAGTCAATGTATAACTGTTCTTTTTCATTAATTTCTTCCCTAGGAAAAAGCTTCCAGTAAATATTGTATAAACGTTTATTATTTGTACGGCTTAATTGTTGATATCTGTGATGTCCTTTACCTTGCCAACGGGAGTTGATATTTTTTGATTTACCAACATACCAAACGTGATCTTCGGCATCTACAATGATATAAATACCCGATTCTGCGGGTAATTGATGACGTTCTTTTAAAGGTAAGCTAGACCAATTTTTCCATTCCATGAGTTGAAAATCCCGATATTGTTTTACTAAAATTAATTTGTGGGGTGCGTCAGACTCAATATTTAATTATAAATCAGAGGTGCTGATACAGATGGAAGATTGTCAGTAATGCAGTCAAATAGATTATATACCATAAAATAAAAATTCTCTTTTATACTCTTATAAGCAGTTATCACAATGTGTAATTAATTTTTTTGCTTAGTTACAACTTCTGGATATATTACAGATATTTTATAATTTAAACCATTACTGGATAAGCGTTTTACGATTTTCTGTGTATGCTATTATATCGCAAAGTGCTGTATTTGCCTAATGATTTAGGTTTGCTATAGTTAAAATATTGTTTTTTTGCAATTAGAAAACGCTCTTTTAATTTTAAATTATAAATAAATCAAAATTGTGGATTTTTTAAATTAATTAGAAATAATAGTTAATTTAATCTATCTAAGCTAATTATCTCTATGTATAATATCTTTTTGCTTATTCCCAATTATTTCAGACTATAGATTAACTGGGACATAATTTACTATGCTTAACCATAGCATATTTTTAGCGGGATTAAAAAAAGAAAAAGGAGAGTCTATAATTTGGTGACTCTCCCTACCATCAGGGTGCATCTACATACATTAATATAGCAGCTTAGGCGTGAGGGGTGACACCCCTTTTTTAAATTTTTGATAAAAAAAATCCCCTCAACTGTAAAGTTATGTCGGGGATAAGAATTTTATAGGATTTTATGGGATTTTATGGGACAGGAACAGGACTTTTTTAGTGGCGATCGCCTCTATTTGTCTCATGTATTTAATTAATCATTACCCATTTAATTTTTTACCTAATATTTGATTGGTTAATTTCGGGTCAGCACGTCCTTCGGTTTTTTTCATTACTTGACCGACAAAGAAGCCTAAAAGTTTAGTCTTACCGCCGCGATATTGTTCAAGTTCTTTAGGATTAGCTGCTATTACTTCATCGATAATGGCTTCTAGGGCAGAACTATCAGAAATTTGGATTAATCCTTTACTTTCTACTAATTGCTTAGGAGAACCACCTTTAGCTAGTAATTCTGGTAGAATATCTTTAGCTATTTTACCGCTAATAGTACCATTTTCGATGAGAGAAATTAATTCGGTTAAGTCTGTGGGTTTTAGGGCAATTTCTTTTATTCCCAGCTTTTGATTATTCATATAAGCGGCAATATCGCCCATAATCCAGTTAACAGCTTGTTTGATATTAGCACCGGCTGCTATTGTGGCTTCAAAATATTCTGCTACTGAGCGATCGTCTGTAATTACACGAGCATTATAGGCAGATAATCCTAATTCTTCTTCATAGCGATGGCGTTTTTGTGCTGGTAATTCTGGTAATTCTGATTGCCATGTTTCTTTTTGACTATTAGCAACTTGTATGGGGGCTAAATCTGGTTCAGGAAAATAACGATAATCACTAGAACCTTCTTTAGTTCGCATACTAATAGTACGTTGTGTTCCTTCTTCCCATAATCTAGTTTCTTGAATAATTTTTTCTCCAGATTCTAGGGCGGTAATTTGTCGATCGATTTCATATTCGATCGCTTTTTGAATAGCGCTAAAGGAGTTCATATTTTTAATTTCTACCTTTACGCCAAATTCTTTTTGCCCGATGGGACGCACTGAAATATTTACATCACAACGCAGGGAACCTTCTTGCATATTACCATCACTAACACCAAGGTAGCGAAGAATACGGCGCAATTCTTCAGCATATTCGGCGGCTTCTTGACCCGATCGCATATCTGGTTCGGAAACGATTTCTACCAAAGGAACACCTGTACGATTAAAATCTACTAAAGAATAGGCAGATCCAGACAGGCGATCGCTACCAGCGTGTACTAATTTTCCTGCATCTTCTTCCATGTGCAAACGAGTAATACCTATTTTTTTCCGTATAGGATTACCGTTATTATCTACTAACTCAATTTCTAACCAGCCATTTTTAGCAATAGGTAGATCATATTGGGATATTTGATAATTTTTCGGTAAATCTGGGTAAAAATATTGTTTGCGATCGAATTTACTATAGGGTGCAATTTCACTATTTAGTGCCAATGCTGCTTTTACAGCATATTCCAATACCCTTTGATTTAACACTGGTAAAACCCCAGGCATTCCCATACAAACTGGACAAACATTTTCATTGGGGTCTGCCCCAAAGGTGGTGGAACAGTTGCAGAAAATCTTAGAGTTGGTACTAAGTTGACAATGGGTTTCTAACCCTATTATGGCTTCGTATTGGGTTTTTACCGGAGTTGCTGTGATCATTATATCTTTACTCTCAATTGCGATTGAGCATATTTTATCTTACCCTACCATTGAAATTTGGTGTGAAATTATCTGGATTGACCACAGTTAAAATTTTCTTTTTTTCCTGGGCATAACTAGGAATTAGGGTTAATTTCTTCTATATCTGGGGTTTTTTTTCTTAATTATGATTAGATTTTCCTCATTTTTCCTAGTATTTTCAATTATTTATATCTTTCATGTTGTTAACTCACAGGGGAATTTATACAAGTGCTATAATTTTTATTCAGATAAAGATTTTCTAGGGTTTTCTTTTATTACTTATTACCTGATTTTTTGAGGTAGTAATTGTTAAAAAATATTAAAAAATATAATTATGATTTTCCGAGTTAGTTATAGTAAAAAAGTTTAGCAATTTTATCCAGGTATTCCGATGAAAAAGCGTTGGGGAATTATTGCAGGTTTGCTGTTGGCAACAGAAGGTATTATGGCTGGAGTAGCTTTAGCAGAAGATAATTATGGCGCGATCGCTACCTCTAGTAGTGGCGATTGGGGCTATGCCTACGATTATTCTTCTCGACAAGCTGCTGAAAATGCTGCTTTGCAACAATGTGGTGAATCTGGTTGTAAAGTACAAGTATGGTTTAAAAATGCCTGTGGTGCTGTTGCTAAAGATGGTACTAATTTAGGTTGGGGCTGGGCTTCAACTCGTGAACAAGCGGAAGCTAATGCGTTATCTTATTGTGGTACTGAAGCTTGCAAAGTACAAGTTTGGGCTTGTACTACTCGATAATTTATCATAGTCGCCATAACTATTAGGATAAAACCCGTCCCAGTCTATAATATTAATTAAAATCAGAAAAATGATTTGATTATTTAGAGGCGATCGTGGAGATAGGGACGGGTTTATTTTTTTATGAAATATCAAATTTCTATAAGCCTAATAATAATCTAAATACACCGAATACACCAGTAAAAGGACTCAAAACCGTACCTAAAGTATCGGTAAATCTAGTTAACCCCGATCGACCAACGATAATTACATCATTATTTTGTAAAATTGGGTTATTTTTTTCATTTAAACCTTGAGATAAATCTACAGCAATATTACGCCGTGATACAGTACCATTTTGATTTAATCGGATTAATTCTACTGAACTTTTTTGCGCGCGACGTTCATTAAATCCTCCCGCAGCCATAATACCTTGTATTAATCCCGTATTAGGTAGAATTTGTAAACTTCCAGGTTTTACTACTTCTCCAATAACATTAATATTCATAAAATTAGGAGAAAAACTAGCATCAGCTACATCTTTAGCTTCAGAAACATTTATATTTTCAGCTTTGGGAATTATAATACTATCGCCTTCCTGCAATAATATATCTTGGGTAATATCTCCTGTTTGTAATAGTTTCCAAAGATTAGCACTAAGAATTTGTTCCGGTCCTCCGCGCGGGCGACGATGTACTTCAATACGTCGTAAATCGGCATCTGGTTTAATGCCTCCAGCAAGTTTAATGGCGCGACTTACTGTTGGTAAGCCTACAACATTATTATTCTGATATTGATTATTTTGATTATTTAAATCTAAAATACCTAGTTGATTTGGTTGATTTGGTTGAGTAGTCGATCGCAAATCATTGGTAACTATAGTATAAGGTCCGGGTCTGCTGACTTGACCGATAATAACAACACTAATAGGTTGAGTTAAATCAGCAGAAAAATTAGCATTCATTCTTTCCCGAATTTCGTCAACATTAATTGTTGTCGCAGTGGGAACAAAAATACTATCTCCATCGCGTAAAGTAATATCTTGACGTAAATCACCATTACGAAAAAAATCCCAAAGGTTTATAACGATAACCTGGTCAGGGCCGTATTTTTGCGGACGCCGCACTTGAATGTTTCGTAATTCGGCGGCGGCGGTAATTCCTTTAGCTAGTTGTAATACTTGTACTAAAGTAGGAAATTGTAAACCTTGTTTTGCATCTTGAATAGGTAATATTTTATAGGAACCTGGACGGGTAATTTCGCCGGCGATCGCGATATTTAAAGGACGAAAACCGACTAAAGTTATTGTTACTAAAGGTTTGGTTAAATAGGGAGAATATCGATTAGAAATTAAATTAGCAGCATCTTGTAATGATAGTCCTTGCACAAATGTAGTACCGAGTAAAGGTAAATTCACGCTACCATCTACCATTACTTGATATTCTTTGCTGTATTCGGGAACGTTAAAAATTTCGATAATTATGCGATCGCCTGCTCCCAAGGTATAAGCTGTTTCTGGTACGATCGAACCCACTCCTGGTAAATTTGGTACAGTCCTGCCCCCAGATGTATTATTAATATTAGGTTGTAATTGCGGTAAATTTGGTAAAGGTGAATTACCAGCAGGAGGCGTTATCTGCATCGGCGAAGGTAAACTAGGTAAATTTTCTGGTTTTGGTTGGGCAAAAACCGGTGAATTACCTAATATTCCCATCATTGATAAGCTAAATATTAGCTTAAACACTTGGTTATTATTACTCCATTGCCCTAAACATATAATTTGATTAGTATTTCCTAAAAATTCCATATATTTACTTGACCGATAATTGATTTATTGATTAATAACCAACACACTTTTTACAGTTTCGCTAAATTTTTATTATTTGCCCAGATATCTAGTAAATATAAATAATTTTTCAATATACAGCACTTTGTGATATAAAAGCGTACACATAAAATTATAAAACGCTTACTGGATAAGCGATTAAATTTTAGATAGTCTCTAATATATCCAGAAAGTACTGTAATTTATAATTTACCTGGAATTTACCTTGATAGTAATTAAATCCCAATTTTTGAAATTACTTAAATTCGCTATTTCTCTTGCTGTTTTGCTTCTATCATCATTTTGACGATATCTCGCATTTTATATTTGGCTGACCATCCAAATTTTTCTTTTGCCTTAGCTGGGTTTCCTTTACCGATCGTAATATCTGTGGGACGTAATAAACTTGCTTCTGTAATCACATATTCTTGCCAGTCTAAACCAACATAAGCAAAAGCAGCCGCAACAAAATCTTCTAATTTATTAGTTTCTCCTGTGGCAATTACATAATCATCTGGTTCATTTTGTTGTAACATTAAATACATAGCTTCCACATATTCAGACGCCCAGCCCCAGTCACGCTGAATATTAATATTACCTAATCTTAATTTTTCTTGACTACCTGCCGCAATACGGGAAACTGCGGCAATAATTTTTTGAGTAACAAAACGTTCCGGTCGTAAGGGTGATTCATGGTTAAATAAAATACCAGAACAGGCAAATATATGATAAGCTTCCCGATAATTAGCAACTTGCCAAAACGCTGCCGACTTTGCTACAGCATAGGGACTTCTAGGACGAAAAGGCGTGTTTTCGTCGGCTGGTTCCCCGCGAGTATCGCCAAAACATTCGCTAGAACTAGCGTTATATAATTTAATTGGTCTACCCGTAAAACGAATGGCTTCTAATAGGTTTAACGTTCCTAATGTTAGACTATCAAAAGTTTCTACTGGTTGTTCAAAGGAAAGACCGACCGAACTTTGTCCAGCTAGGTTATAAATTTCATCGGGTTGAATTTTAGTTAGTACCTGTAAGACGCTGCGAAAGTCATTGATGGCAACTGATTCTAATTTAATTTTGTCACGAATTCCTAAACGTGCTAAGTTCTGAAAAGATGACATTTGAGCATCGCGGGAAGTACCACAGACATTATATCCCTGGTTTAATAATAATTGGGCTAAGTAAGCCCCATCTTGACCAGATACGCCGCAAATTAGTGCTGTTTTCATAATTTGTATTTTAGTTAATCTTTAAGAATTAACTTAGCATAGAAACAATTATCAGGAAAAATTTATATTTTTATATTATTTATTGGTTTATATAGGTTGGTTTTAATTTATTTAAAATAGATATTTTTCTAAAAATAAAATTAGCAATGATTAGAAATTACTGAAAAAATTTGTAACCAATATTCTGAAAAATTTCCTTATGATTATCAATTTTAAAATAATCTTTTATTTGTTGAGCTATTTTTAGGTTATGTAATAGATATTTTCCCATCAGTATGCATAAATATGTAAAGTTTTGTATCAAAAATTAAAATTTTTGATTTATGCATTAGACATTGACCATAATTAAAAGTAAAATCAATTTTCATATAAAATTCATATTTACAATTATCTATTTCTTACCTGGGTTCCATCTGTAGGAGTTCCCTCTGCTGTGGAAATGTATATGTTACATTTTATTGGTTTTATTAAGCTATTTATTAGCCACCCAATTTTTTCGGATAATTTGGCCTATAAATTGGACGAATATCTTGGGCCTATAAATTGAGGATCATAGTGTGCAACAGATAAATTTCCATTATATGCTAAAAATAAATGATTACGTTATGATTGTAATTACTTCTTCACTGCGGCTGTAGCTGCAAAAACTATTCTCACCCCGCCCATGAGTGGGTTTCTGTTTTGAAGTTTATCTATTATAATAGCAAGCCATGAATGAATCTAATATTCCTAATAACCAGCCTATAAACGAATCTTATGCTACTAACAAGAAAAATGTCAAGGTGACAGAAGTAGCAGGGTTTACAGAAATATCTTTAATATCAGGTAACAATACTTCATCGGAAGAAGAGTATTGGGAAACAGTGAATTTTCCTAATACTATTAATGTTGATGCAATTCCTAGTGTGGCTGAAGAGACCAAGGAAGTTACTGGTTTTAATCAGTTACAAATACCTAAAGATCAACCTATTAAAGCTAATCTAGCGGGAGAAGGTACTGGCGCGACTGTAAGTAAGGAATTAATGGCTATTGTAGAAGATTTACGACAAAGTAATGGAGATTTAATTCAGAGAGTTGCTCAATTAGAAAAAGCTTTAGAAGATCGACAAAGGAATTTACAGCAACAACAACAACGTACCCAAGCTCAAGAAACTTTATTAGCCCAACGTACCCAGGAGTTAACGGCTGCTACCGATCGCCTTTCCCGTTTACAAAGTCAGTTAGAATCATCTCTGCAAACTAATCAACGTTTGCAAATATTAATGGAAACTTTAACGGAACAGTTGGAAAGTTCCCAAGAAAGGGTAGCACAACTAGAAAGGGAATGTGCCCTAACTCAGCAACGTTATAATGAACAAACTCATTTACTTTTACAAGCTGAGAATACTAATCGAGATTTGCGATCGCGCTTGAATCGTCAACAACGCCACACCCTCCAATTCAAAGCGGCTTTAGAAAAATGCTTGGAAGTACCTGGTATTTATGGGCAAAATCCTTTATTGTCCGCAGAAGTGAATCAAGCTGTAAATAGCTTTTCAGAAATCCAAGATAATACTAATATTTCTCAAACTATACCAACTGTACGACCTTTTATTTCTAAGGCAATGCCAGTACAACCCTGGTCAGCTAATCCTCCAGAAAAATCAGATGCGACTATTGAATTAAACGATGTAGGATATCATAATCTTCCTCATACATCTCCAGAAATAGATAATAGTGTTCAGCCTTCTCAATCTGATAAAAATCATAACAATCAGCAAGGTACAGATACAAAATCTCCTAGTATTTCTGGAGAAAATACCCCGGAAAACACCCCGGAAAATACCCCGAAAAACACCCTTGAAATTACCCCAAATACTGGGGCGATGGAAATACCTGTTGATGATGAAAATCTGTGGGAAAATTTGACTAAATTAGTTGACCAAGATTTTGCCAAATTCACTGAAATTAAAGGCAATTCATCACCAACAATTGAGGAAAAAATTGAGCCAGAATTGTTAGAAATAACCCAAAAAGATAATTTAGCTAATCCAGTAGAGCTAACAGAATCTGAGTCAGAATATCGCCCCACATCAGAAGTGATAAAACTGACTACATCTGTTTTACCTCCAGACTTAAAAGCAGGCTCAATTACAGAAAATAGTTTACCTTTACCTCCTTTAGAAAAAGAGTCGGATAATTTACCTAAATTAAACTGGCCCGCTCCTGTAGTTTATCCTCTACATCCACCGAAAAAACGGAAATCTTTAGCCGCGATCGAATTACCAAATTTTGCGGCAAAAAAGCCCCAAACTTCAGATAAACTAAGTTAGAAGCAAATTTTTTTTACATAAAAGGAGTACGGCACCGAGGTAACGCTCAGTATATGAGCGAGCGGCGACCAAAAGCGGCTGACTCGATTTTAGTCGCAGTCTAATACCTGTTATGATGTGGATGGTTAATATCAGCTATTACTTTGGTTTTACTAACTTTTCCAGACGTATCATAACAATAGCTTGTTCTCCATAAAAAGGGTAGGTTTTTAAATAGGGGGAATTCTTCTTACAATAGCCTAGAATTTCTCCTTTTACAGGCTCTAACTACTTCATTTATGCTCATAGTCTCATCATATTTAACCAACAATTAGACAAGTCTACAAAATTATTATTATATCTGTATTCAAAAATATCAAACATCTTTTCTGTTATGGATTAGAATAATTTACCTGTATTAAAAAATTATCATATAAATAATACATATTGTAATCAAGGCAGTAAAATATTATTTTACTTGCAAACAATTTGAATTACAACCGATAAAGATACTCAATAATCAATTATCTTTGTTCTGAATCTAATGATTTATACAATAGTGCTGTTTATTATATTCTTAAAGTTTGGTTCACACCTGGGAAAATAGTAACTTAATATAATGCTATGCAAAACTGTCGTTTTATCGAGATTGTCAATTACAATTGATAATAATTAAGCCTGCTAGTTGTCAATGAATCTGCAATGAAAAAAATAGCCTATTTT
>CAWUOF010000034.1:0-15120 GCA_963923765.1 uncultured bacterium
TTACAATTATTACCAATGTTATTGAATCAACACCAGAAAACAATAAATATGTAGAAATTCGCATTCAAGGTAATGGACTAGGAATGTCAGAAGAAGTACAGGAAAGAGTATTTGATTATCTATTTACCACAAAATCTATAGGTAAAGGCACAGGCTTAGGATTATCTATTAGTTACCAAATTGTAGTAGAAAAACATAGAGGTAGCTTAAATTGCCAATCAGAATTAGGTAAAGGAACAGAGTTTATAATTACTATTCCTCTAAATTATTAATAATTTCAAAAATTGATGGCAAAAATTGAAAACATGACTCTCCTGGCGAAATGGGGACTTTTTCTCTATTAGCTAAAAAATTTTTATGTACAAATATATAATGATCCGGATAAAAGTGGCACAGAATATATATGATATTTTGGAGATTTTTGGCTATGATATCAGTATTTTAACGAGCAGTAAAACTTCGTAGAGGCCGATAATGGAAAAATTAGGGAAACTAGGGCAACAAATTTACCAAAAAATCTGGGCAAAAATATCGATCGCGGGATGTTTATTACTAACAATTGTATTATTAGTTAGCTGTTCCGCTAACGATAGTGCCAGTCTTTCTAGTGGTATTCCTGGTGGGTATTACAGTCGTTTAAGCCAACAGGTAAGTAATTCTGCTAAACAAGTAGTTAGCATGAATTTACAGACAATAGAATCATCAGGTTCTAAAGAAAACCTGCAACGTTTACTAGATAAACAAACAGATTTTGCCCTCGCCCAATTAGATGTCGTCAGCGAAGCAATGCGGCAAAATAAAGTGCAAGCAGTAGCAGTTTTAGCCAAAGAATACGTACATTTAATCGCCCGTAATGATGCAGGAATTAAAACTTTTAATGACTTGCAGGGAAAAAGAATTGCCATAGGAAATCCAGAAAGTGGTATTTATTTTACAGCAACTCAACTATTTGAAGCTGCTAAAATGCAAATAATTGCTGATGAATCTGGTTTTGATGATGCCTTCAAAAAAATCAAAGATAAGCAAATAGATGCTATAGTTTATGTTGGTAGTTTAGGAACTAATGAAAAACTACGTAACGAATTATCTGCAACGCCTAACTTACGTTTACTAGCCATACCATCAGGACTGATAAATTATTTTACCGTACAAAATCCAGGTGCTTATCAAGCTGCTACTATTCCTGTTGGTATCTATAACGCTAGTCCTGCATTACCCGCAGAAGACATAGCTACTTTTTCCACTTCTACTGTTTTAGTAACTCGTCCTGATACTAATTCCCAGAAAGTTTCTTTACTTACTTGGTCTATTATATCCAGTTCTCGACTATTTTCGGTATTTTACCCAGAATTAGCCACAGGAGATGGTAAAGCGTTATTAGAACGAGGTTTATTTTATATTCATCCCGCTTCTAGGTCAGTTTTTACTAATGGAGATCCTCGCGATGCTTTCCTACGTTATTTACAGGAAAATAAGCCTTTGCAAGCTGGTGCAACCATGTTTATTGGTACCAGTTTAATAGGGTATATGTTGCGTCGTTGGAATCGCAAAAAATCTGAAAAATTAATTAAAGCAACTCGTAAGGCAGTAAGTGAATTGCGATCGCTGATGGACAAAGATTTAGCTCAAACTTTAGTTAATATTGAACAATTACGCCAGCAACATCGGCTAATGCTGATAGATGGTGCCATGACTCCAGAAATTTACGACCAAGCTGGTCGCATGACTCAAGTTTTAGCAGATCAATGTCGAATTTTGCAACAAAAACAACATCGTGAAGAAATTCAAAATATGTTGACTCTAATTGATGAATGGCAAACTAAACTACAAAATCAACCATCATCAGCTTTATCTCTTCTGCAAGAAACCCAAGAAAAATATCGCCAGATGTTAGTAAGTGACCAGATTGATATACAAACTTACTTACAACTGAAACAGTTAAGCTTAATAGCTTTACAGAGTTTATTACCTCGACAATCTTATTTAGTAGTTAAGGGAGAGCCATCAAAAGTTAATAAAGATAATTCTTAAGATAATTCTTGAAATATTATCCCTAAAACATAGCAATAGGCAGAGAAGTTAAGAAAAAAACCTTGCCTATTGTCTATTGCTTGTTATATAGCAATTGCAATATTAGGGAAAAACCGCCCCTGCTGTTGAGATTAATTAAAAAGCCGAAAAATAACCAAGGTCTAACCTTAATGGCAACTGCTATATTTATAAAATAGATTGTTTTTTAAGGGTAAAAATTGCGATCGCTGATAAACTTAGGAAAAAACCGGAAAATATATAGATAAAATAAAAGGCGATCAACAAAATTTACCTGTTATTTCTATTCCCATATTAAAATAGACTCAAAAAATACAATTATTTGCTAAGTATATTTACTTAGTATTTCATTTAAAAAGAAAAAAATTAAAAGATATCGACAAACTCCATAAAAAAATATACAATCAAAATTGCATTTTTTTAACAAAATCAGGATAAATAATATGAAGCCTAAAGATTTACATCAACAATACGAAGCTGGACAAAGAAATTTTAAAGGAATAGAGTTAAAATACGCTAATCTAAGTGGGATTAATTTAAGCGGAATTAATTTAAGTGGAGCTAATTTAATAGAAGTTAATCTTAAGGAAGTTAACCTAAGTGGAGCTAATTTAAAAGATGCAAATTTATATGCAGTGAATTTACAAAGAGCTAACCTTGAAGCAGTAGATATGCGTCAAGCTAATTTAAAATTAGTTTCCTTGGTAGAATGTAATTTAAGTGCAGCTAATTTAAGCGGAGCTACTTTAAAAGATTGTAAAATAAATCACGCGAAATTATTTGGAGCAAATCTCAGTCAGATTAATTTATCTGAAGCCTCTATCAAAAATGTTAATTTAAGCTTAATGAATTTACGACAAGCTAACTTTCGTCGAGCTAGTTTTTATGAAATTGATTTAAGCGGGGCAGATCTAACCGGAGCAGATTTAACTGATGCTGATTTTGCTTGGTCAAATCTTAATGGTACAAATTTAACTAATGCCAAAATGTTTCCTGTTTATGTATTATATACTGATTTAAGCGAAGCAATTCAAACTAACACTGATATTAAAATTAGAAAAGGTAGTCGATCAAGTTATATTGTTTGTCCTCAATGTGGCGGTGATGGTCATCACGATTACACCGAATTTACTGGGGGAGCTTTTGGCTCTGGTAACACTGATGCAGATATTTATTACTCCTGTTATGACTGTGGTTATAAATGGATGACTTAAGCAAGTATTTGTATTTATCAAAAAGTAATTTAAAATATTAGACTTAAATAGCTGTTTTTTCAGATTAGCAATTTATTATAATTGCTATAATTCTAATTTGAATAGTAATAATTATAAAACACAATATTTTAAATTGTCTATAAATATAATCAAAAAGATTAAACATTTGTAAAAAAGAGAAGATAATTTTACTATTTTTTAAGAGTAGCCTTTATGCAAAAAATAAGAAAAAAGGAACTCCTGACCAGGGAAAAGTAAGGAGTTTTGATAAAGATTAATTAATTTTTATGAAAAAATGTAGATTTATATAATATAATTTTAAGTATAACAAATAAGTATTTATGCCAACAGAAAAACACTTATCATAGCTGAAGCAAATTGTCAAAAAAGATTTAAAAAAATTTAAGAAAAAATGATTATAAAATTTGACTTAAATCAAGGTGATAGGGAAATCTTTTGTTTAAAGTAGGAGATGAATACTAAAGAGCAAAAGGAAAGGTAAACTATGTTTTGCAGCCAGTGTGAACAAACAGCAGGCGCAGAAGCTTGTACAAAATGGGGAAATTGTGGCAAAAGTCCTGAAATAGATGCTTTACAAGATTTATTAACTTACACTTTGCAAGGATTGGCAAAAGTAGCGATCGCCGCTCGTCAGATAGGTATAATTAATGAAGTAACAGATACTTTTATCGCTAATGCACTATTTTCTACCCTAACTAATGTAGATTTTGATCCGCAAAGATTTGTAGAATATATACATAAAGCGATCGAACTAAGGCAAAATTTAAAAACACAAATACAAGCGATCGCCCCCTTTACAAATTTTCCCGAAAAATCCACCAATTTTCAACCAGCCGCAATATTAGAAGAATTAATCCAACAAGGTAAAGAAGCCGAATACGAATTTATCAGCCAAGCTAACAACGTCGATATTTTTTCCCTAAAACTCACCGTATTGTATGCCCTCAAAGGAATAGCAGCCTACGCTTATCACGCCCAACATTTAGGAAAAAAAGATGTAGAAGTTTCTGCTTTCCTCTACGAAGCCTTATCTAACCTCGATCGACAAGATTTAACCTTGAATGACTGGGTAGAAATAGCCCTAAAAGCTGGCAAAGTCAACCTCCAAGCAATGGCAAATCTTGATGGTGCCAACACAGGAAGCTACGGTCATCCCGTCCCTACCCCAGTGCCATTAAACACTAAAAAAGGTAAAGCAATTCTAATTTCTGGTCACGATTTAAAAGATGTAGAAGAATTGCTCAAACAAACCGCCGACAAAGGCATTAATATCTACACTCATGGGGAATTACTACCTGCTCATGGGTATCCTACCCTCAAAAAATATCCCCATTTCTGGGGTCACTATGGCACAGCTTGGCAAAATCAAACCACAGAATTTGCTAAATTTCCTGGTCCGATCGTAATGACAACCAACTGTTTAATGCCACCCCATGAAAACTACAAAAATCGAGTTTTTACCTTGGGTCCGGTAGGCTGGCCAGGAATTACCCATATAACCAATGCAGATTTTAGCGCCGTTATTGAAAAAGCATTAGAAATGCCTGGGTTTACAGAAGATAGCGAACCTCGCCAAGTAATGACGGGTTTTGCTCGCAATGCGGTGTTAAATGTCGCCCCTCAAGTTATCGAAGCAGTTAAAGCCGGCCAAATTCGTCATTTCTTCTTAATAGGTGGCTGTGATGGTGCCAAACCTACCCGCAATTACTACACAGAATTAGTCGAAAAAGTACCTCAAGATTGCGTAGTTTTAACCCTCGCCTGCGGTAAATTCCGCTTCTTTGACCACGATTTAGGAGACATTGGCGGCATACCTCGTTTATTAGATGTAGGTCAATGCAATGATGCCTATTCTGCTATTCAAATAGCCCTAGCTTTAGCTAATGCTTTTAATGTAGATGTAAATCAATTACCTTTATCCATGATTTTATCTTGGTATGAACAAAAAGCAGTGGCAATTCTTTTAAGTCTCTTCTATTTGGGAATTCAAAATATTCGTTTAGGGCCAACTATGCCGGCTTTTATTTCCCATAATGTCTTTAAGTTGCTATCGGAAAAATACAACCTTAAAGAAATTACTACTCCGGATGCCGATTTAGCTGCTTGTCTTGGTTAATTTAGCCTAGTTTTTTCTGATATTAAAAAACTAATTTCTCATAATTTCTATTTTGGCTTTTGGTTCCCTAACCTTCGGAAACCAAAAGCTGTTTTTTTGCTGGTATTAGCGGTTAAAATTAACCTTAAATACTACTGAATTTTTTTCAGTAAATCTTGGGTTTTTTGGTAATTAGCAGTATTACCTTGATCGCGATAAAGTTGAGCGCCTTTTTGTATATCTTCAATGGCTTTAGCTTTTTCCCCTAGATTGTAATTAGCTAATCCGCGATTAATATATGCATTGGCATAGTTAGGATTAAGACGAATAGCTTCTGAGTAATCATTAACGGCTGCTTGGGCATCTCCTAGACGTAATTTAATTAATCCGCGATTATTGTAAGCTTCAGCATATTTGGGGTTTTTTTCAATGGCTTTATTGAAATCTTCCAGGGCTGCTTTTGGTTGACCTATGCTGTTTTTAGCCAAGCCGCGATTTAGATAAACAATCAGATAGTTAGGATTTAATTCCAGGGCTTTATCATAATCTTTTATGGCTGCTTCTTTGTCGTCAAGACGATATTTTGATATACCGCGACTAAAGTAAGCTGTGGCATCTTTGGGGTTAAAAGTAAGGGCTTTTTCGTAATCGGTGAGGGCATCTTTATGTTCTCCCAAAACTGCTTTAGATAAGCCTCGGTAAATATATGTTTTAGCATCTTTGGGATTAATTATAAGGCTTTGACTGTAATCATCGATCGCAGCTTTATAGTTACCCAAACTCGCTTTTGCTAATCCGCGATTTGTAAAAGCGGCAGAATCTTTAGGGTTAATTTCAATGGTTTTAGTGTAGTCTTCGATCGCCCCTGGATTATCTCCTTGACTACGGCGAGCATTACCGCGATTAAAATATGTATTGCTATCCTTGGGATTTAATCGCAAAGCTTGGGAATAATCATCTATTGCTTTTTGAAAATCCCCTAATAAGGATAAAGTATTGCCGCGATTAATATAGGCATTAGTATCATTAGGGTCTAGTAAAATTGCTTGATTATAATCCTCCAATGCGGCTTTATTATCTCCTGTTAAGCGGCGAGCATTACCTCGGTTATAATATGCTCCTGGTAATTTTGGATTAATTTTAATTGCTTGGGTATAATCTGCGATCGCTCCTTGATTATTTCCCAAACGACGGCGAGCTATTCCTCGATTAATATAAGCATCAATATCTTGAGGATTAATTCGCACAACCTGACTATAATCTTCAATTGCTCCCTTATAATCTTCCAGAGCATATTTTGCTAGACCACGATTATAATAAGCTGGAGCAAAATTAGCATTTTGCTTGAGAATTTGAGTATATATTTCTACTGCACCTTTAAAATCTCCATTTTTAGCTTTATCCTGTCCTTGTTTGAGCAAGTTATCAACATTAATTTGATTAGTGTTGGGCTGAGGAGTAGGGGAACTTTGGGCCAATAACGGCGCAGTTAATCCACCAGTGACAGTCAGTATGCAGTAAAGTGTAATGCCGAAGGTTATTTTTTCTTTCATAAAGATAATTTAGGGGGGGGTTTTACAAGGGATTTGATGCTATACCAAATTACTCTGCAAATATATCAAAAATATTTATATGCCTGCTGATTCATTTTCCATAGATACTCAAAGAGAATAGGCAATTTTTAGGTTGATTCCAGGAGAAAATTATATGGGTCTTTGGTTGAGTATAAATTTAGCGCTATTGCTAATGGCTTATTTACTAGGATCAATTCCGAGTGGATATGTTGCAGGGAGACTACTCAAAGGTATTGACTTGCGACAAGAAGGATCGGGTTCAACTGGTGCGACAAATGTACTGAGGACCTTGGGTAAAGGGCCGGCATTGGTGGTTTTATTGGCAGATATGGGTAAAGGGGCCTTGGCGATCGCCTGTGTTGGATGGGTATATTCTTTAGCCAATATAGAAAATTTTACCCCTGCTTCTGTTAACCCGGAAATTTTACCCTATTGGATGACCACTTTTACCGGGTTAGCAGCTATAGTGGGTCACAGCAAATCAATTTGGCTAAATTTTCAAGGTGGTAAATCAGCAGCTACTAGTTTAGGTATTTTATTTGCTATATACTGGCCTGTTGGTTTGGCAACTTTAGGTATATTTTTAGCAGTATTAGGTATTTTCCAGATTGTGTCTATTAGTTCTATGGCGGCTGCGATCGCCTGTTCTGGATTAATGATTTTTTTGCATCAACCTTTACCTTATCAATTATTCGCTACTTTAGGTGGTTTATATGTTATCTGGTTGCATCGTAGTAATATCCAACGTTTACTAGCTGGCACTGAACCCAAATTAGGAGAAAAATTAGCTCAAAATAAAACTAAACAGGAATTAACCAGTAGTTAGATTTTACTGGTAATTTTTGCATTAAAGTTAATTAATAATTATCAAGTGGAAAAGGGAAAATAGGGGATTTTTTTGTGATGGGGTGACATTATCGACAATAATTTATTTTCGGTAATTTATTGTCAGATGCGATCGCTGTTTTCTATATCTTGCATTTCTGCTAAAGTTTGCCATCCAGCTTGCCACAGGGAGGCATCTTTTAGTTGTTTGGCATTTAGCCAAAAACGGACATTAGCATCACAGGCGGCGACCATTTCTGCAAATACCCATTTTCCCTGATTTTTTCTATTTACTACTTGAAAATGACGCCATCCCCAGGTGGTTTGGGTAGATGTCCATTTAGAACCTACTAAATAGGGGAATTTTTGTTTTTTTTGCATGGGTAATGAATAACTAAGATGATTATAAATTATTATTTTATTACAAATTTGGCGGTTTGTCTTTGCTAGATAGGGCGGGACTGTTGTTAAAGTTTTTGTAGCTACTTTCTCAAAAATATATTTTTGCGGTTATCAAAATTTGTAATTAATCTGGCTGATGTAGTTAATAATATAAAAATTATTGGATAAAAAATATGGCTGAAGCAATTGATAATCAACAAATTAGTAAAAAAGAATTGCGGCGATCGCTCCTCAAAACTCGCCAAGCTTTATCTCCCCAAGTATGGCGGAATAATAGCGATCGCATCTCTACCCATTTACAGGCTTCCCCTTTATTTACCCAGGCAAAAACTATTTTAGCTTATTTTTGTTTTCGTCAAGAACCTGATCTTAGTGCTTTGTTTACGAGCGATCGCTGCTGGGCATTTCCCCGTTGTGTTGACAATAACCTTTCTTGGCATATTTGGCAGCCTGGGGAATGTTTAGTAAGGGGAAATTATGGTATTCTTGAGCCTGCTGCTACTGCTCCTTTTGTGTCGGTAGATGCGGTAGATTTAATTCTTGTTCCTGCTGTTGCGTGCGATCGCTTTGGCTATCGTTTAGGCTATGGGGGCGGTTTTTATGATCGTTTACTTAGTTCTCCTGCTTGGGCTGCAAAACCTACTATTGGTATTATTTTTGATTTTGCTTATCTTGCGGCGATCGCGATCGAACCTTGGGATAAACCATTGCATGGCATTTGTACAGAAACAGGCTTAAAAATTATTGATTCCTAACTTTTATTTTTAGGCTTTGTTTCTTTTTTTACCTTTCTTCTAGCTGCTGGCTTTATTCCCTTATTCTTGTTTTTTTGATTCCCGCGCAACGGACGATTGTCCGTTGCGCTCCAACTACCTATCTTTTGGTTAATATTTAGTCAGAAAAATACAATTACTATATTATGATACTATGTTGAGCAAATCAAGTAAATTTACAAAAATTTACATACTTAACAAAAGCCCAAATAGTTAACTAATTGTTCTCGGAAATACCAGTTATCTAAACTAACCAAATGACCCAGATAAAAACCCGCAGATTTAAATCTGCAAAATTTAGATACTTTTGGATGTACGCCCTATTAATTTTGATAGCAGTAATAATGCTATTACCCTTAATTTGGTTAATAGGTACATCTTTCAAATCACCGACAGAAAATATTTTTCAATTTCCTCCGCAACTATGGCCAAATCAGCCGACTTTTGAGAATTTTATCAAAGTTTGGCAAACACAACCGTTTGGTAAATATTTATTTAACAGTAGCCTAGTTGCCGCATTAACAGTGGGATTAAATTTACTATTTTGTTCTTTAGCTGCATATCCCTTAGCGCGGTTAGATTTTCGGGGTAGGGATTTAATTTTTGCTGGGATAGTTTCTACAATTATGATTCCTTTTCAAATTGTAATGATACCTTTGTATATATTAACAGTCCAGTTAGGTTTAAGGAATAGTTATTTAGGGATAATTTTTCCGGCACTGGCTTCTGCTTTTGGTATTTTTTTATTGCGGCAAGCATTTCAAGGAGTGCCGAAAGAGATGGAAGAGGCAGCGAGAATAGATGGATGTACAGAATTAGGAATTTGGTGGCATATAATGTTACCAGCTATTCGTCCGGCGTTGGTAACTTTGGCTATTTTTGTATTTATTGGTGCGTGGAGTGATTTTTTATGGCCATTGATTGTTTTAGATAAGCCAGAGTATTATACATTGCCTTTGGGGGTAGCAACTTTAGCTAGTGCGTTTTCGTTAGATTGGCGATTAATTGCGGCTGGGTCTGTAATTTCGATCGCTCCTGTAGTAATATTCTTTTTATTACTACAAAAATATATTGTTCCCACAGATACAGGTAGTGGTGTTAAGGGTTGACATCTTCCCCGACCTAAAGGTACGGGGATTGCTATGCTTAACAAGCTTAATTACTCAAACTTATTCTTTTGGTGGGTTGACGCTGGCAAAGAGATAGACAAGAGGAAGAAGCGGTGTTATACTTCAAAAATTCGGAAGCCGTCTTTTTCCAAATATAAAATGCACCCTGAACAAAGCCTTTAATTCGCAGTTACCAGACTACAATCTGATAGTAATTAGAGTCGATAAATTTAACCATCGGCATTAATTTTAATTATTAATTCTTCCAATGCTTTAGCAGCGTTTTCATTAGCTATTTGACAAGTTCCAGCATTGGCATGGCCGCCGCCGTTATAGGTTAACATTAATTCTCCGATATTGGTTTTAGAAGTGCGGTTAAAAATTGATTTTCCGACTGCAAAAACAGTATTTTGCTGTTTCAGTCCCCACAAAACATGGATGGAGATATTACACTGAGGAAAAAGGGCATAAATCATAAATCTATTACCGGCATAAATAACTTCCTCTGGGCGCAAATCTAACACAACTAAGTTGTCATAAATCTGAGAACATCTGTGAATTTGTTTTTTAAATTCTTCTTGATGGGAAAAGTATAGTTCAGCCCTTTCTTTCACATCTGGTCTGTCTAAGATTTCATCAATAGAGTGATTTTTGCAATAATCAATTAACTGCATCATTAATTGATAATTAGAAATTCTAAAATCTCTAAATCTGCCTAATCCTGTGCGGGCATCCATCAAAAAGTTTAACAGCACCCAACCTTTAGGATCTAAGACTTCTGCTTGGGTAAATTGAGCCGCATCAGCTTTATCTGCTGCTAATAGCATTTCACTGGAAATATTGGCAAATCTTTCTTGGCCGTTAAAATAGTTATAAACTACCCGCGCTGCGGAGGGAGCATTGGGGTCAATAATGTGGTTGGGTTGAATTTCTTTATTTCTAATTGTTTCGCTCAAGTGGTGGTCAAAGGCGAGATGTACTCCACTGACGTAGGGTAAATTGGTGGTAATATCGCGATCGCTTATTTCAATTTTGCCATCCTGCATATCCTTGGGATGGACAAACTTGATTTCGTCAATGATATTTAGTTCCTTCAGTAATACTGCACACACGAGGCCATCAAAGTCGCTTCTGGTGACTAATCTGTATTTTTGAGACATATAATTTCCTTATTACGTCGATTGAATTAGTAGTTTTTGCCTGAGCAAATTCTTGCATTATACCAAAAGATTATTCTAATACTCAAAAATTGCTATATTTTTTTACTGATAAATATTTGTGTTAGCCATTTTTTTTAAACCTCATCAAATTTTAAACTATAATTCTGTGAAAGTAGCAGATAAAACCTTTTATTACCTTTGGTTGCGGGATAATTACGGCTGTCCCCACTGCTAAAAGTCGCCTAGAACTAATTATAGATAAAAACCAAGGTCAGGATAGAAATATTTTCTTGGTTGGGAAAATGGGAAAGAAGTTTTGACTAATTTATACGACACTTTTGCATTAATAAACCTCTATAAAACGAGAATAGTAATAGAGGCAATGTTTAAAGATTATAAGCCAGACTGGTATAATATAGAGTCTGGGAAAATAAAATTAGACAAATTAGAAAAGATATTAATATTAATAGCAATAGCCTACAACACTATTGCCGCAGTAAAAGGAGAGGAAATTTTAAAAATTACTCACAAGTTTTCTGAGGGAAACTGACCGCGCTGTTTTCTGGCTTCCATAGCTTTTTCTAACATATCTAATAGTCCGGGGGCTTGTTCTTGTAGGGTTAATAATAGTCTTTCTCCTGCTTCTTCATCTCCGGGGTCTTTGCCGTTTTCCATGACGTATTGTAGCCTGGGCATGGCTATTTCATCTACTATTTGTACTAAGCCATGTAAGCAACGATTAAATTGTTTTTCGGTTAGAATAGAATCTTCTAAGGGAAATTCGATTATTGCTCTAATTTCTCCATCGGCGGGGTCGTATTCCCATTGGAGCATTTTGGTTTCCCAGGAAATACTTAGCATTGTTTGTAAAATTGCTTCTTTGTAGGGATGATTTCTAACTCCGGATATAACTTGTGGCGCAAATAATTTAAAAAATTCTCCATCTTCATCTAGTTGAATGACTATTAAAAAATCTTCGACATTATCAGCATAAACTCCTGTGATAATGCGAGATGTTTCTTCTTCTAGTTTATATTTCCAACCTCTATTATCTAAGTATTTGGCTATTTGCTCAAGAGTTGCGCCCATAAAAACCTCTGTTGTGATTGTTAATGCTAGGTAGAAATAATATTAACCATTTATTTTTAAAATCCAAGGAGTTATTTGGATTGGTTTGGATGTTAAATGGCTGATTTTATTATAACTTAGGCTTAGTAAGTAATTATTCAAAAATAGTAAAGTTTTGTTATAAAAATTCAAATATTTGTTGCAATATGCAAGCCTTGGATAGGAAAAGGCTAATGATGATGGAAATTATAGTAAAGCTGTATCAATTTGTTGTAATAAGTTTTCGAGGGTAAAGGAGTTATTAATGATTTTATCGGCTTGTTGACATTTTTTTTCTAGGGACATTTGGCTATTGATTCTGGCTTGTGCTTGTTCAGGGGTAAGGTGATCGCGTTGTATTAGTCGCTGCTTTTGTTGTTCTGGATAACAATATATTACCCAGATTTCTGTGCATAAATCAGTCATATTGGCTTCAAATAATAAAGGTACTGCCAGCCCTATAGTTTGGTTTGATAATTGCTGAATTTTTGTTAATATTTGATGGCGCACGTAGGGATGTATTTGGTTTTCTAACCATTGTTTTTCTTCTGTATTATTAAAGATAATTTCTCCTAGTTTGGTTCGGTTAAGATTGCCATTTTCTAAGAGTATTTCTTGACCATAGCGGGTTTGAATTTTTGCTAAAATTGGTGTACCTAATGCTACAGCCGATCGAGCATAAATGTCGGCATCTAAAATAGGTATATTATAGTTATTAGCTAGATAATTAGAAACGGTGGTTTTCCCTGTGGCAATACCGCCTGTTATGCCGATGATTCGTTGGGACATTTTTACTTGTTTATAGATAATCGCTATTGTTGATAGTCTAAAGTAGTACTTGCATGGCAATAATAGCGCTAAAGCGCAACAACAGCATCACAAAGGGGCAATCACGGGGCAATCATAGCGCTAAAGCGCAACAACAGCGCAATAAGGGGGCAATAATAGCGCCAAAACTTTAGGATTATATCATGAATAGGATACTAATAGTAAATAATAATTTTTTATTATTTGATAGATTAGATTGTTTTATGTTTTTGGGATTAGGTAAAATAAATTAGAATTTTTTATGATATTTGAAGAAATATAGGGCAGGCAAACTTAAAATAATATAATAAAGATAGAGTGCCGATCGCCTACCCTAACATTAATTACGAATTCGTCAAAGCATAACTTTTTTCTGGTTCGGTAACAACTTTTTGACCAGTACTAGGAAGTAAAACCCAGCCTAATTTTCGTAGTTTTTGATACGTTGCCCAACCTTTAGAACCCAATGGTTCTAAATAGTCTCTTGCTGCATATTGAGGAAAAGCTGTATAAGGACGCCACAAATCATTAGGATTAGTTCGTAAATACAAAATTTTGTGACCACTTTCTCCAGATTTAGATAACCAACACATTTGTTTTTGCATAGAAACCTCCTTGAGGGTTGTTTAACTTTAACATCTACTCTTTCTCATAAACAGGATATTAGTGTTAACTTTTATCTCTAATTTGCTTAATTTTTTTTAGTAGCTAAAATAACTTTTTTCGCCAATTTGTATGATATTTTACAAAATTTTAAGGTTTTTATCTTATAAATCAGGAAATAGTCTCTCATTTTTGGAAATTAACCTGTCCCTTGTTGGAAAAGTTTTAAAAATAATAAAAATTTCCTGGAAACTTTAGGAAATTTATTAAAATTATCCTGATAGTTATTAATTGCAATGTGTTATATATTATTCTGCAATGATTTAAAAAATACATTTAACCAGAAAGGAGTAGAAAATATAGAAGACGATAATTATCTATAATTTTAATAAATAACTATGAAAAATATTCGGTAATTTAAGAAACTATAAGCATTTTTTAAGTAATCATTAATTTTTATTGTTATTTGTTTTTTATTTTTCTGTTCTCTATTACCTAAAATTTTGATTAAAGTAGCATAAACCACTATTTTTCTATCGAAATAGTGTTGTAATTGTAAAATAGCTTACAATACCTAGAATAAATAAAATTGATAAAAAGTCTATGAATGGCAAATCCTTGCATCGTAAGCATCAATGGTTACAATTTGCAACAGCTAAAGAACCAATGTTTTATTATTTTGCTTACGGTTCCTGTATGTGTCCAGTGGATTTAAAGCGATCGCTGGGAGAAAATACTCATCATTATGTGATAGGTCCAGCCACATTAAGAGGCTATAATATAGGTTTTTATTGCCACTCTAAATTACGTAATTGTGGTGTTTTAGATATTGTCAAAGATACTAATTCAACAGTAGAAGGAGTGCTGTATCTTTTGCCTTGGCGACTTAGCGATCGCCTAGACGATCGCGAAGATGTGAAGGGCGGTAGTTATAAACACGATATTATTCAAGTTACTTGCAACGGCAAAGTATATAAAGATGTCCGAACTTATGTAGTTGTGAATAAATTACCCCAGGAAGAAGCGCCTAATGATTGGTATTTTAATGTGGTTTTACGAGGTGCTTTTACCTGTGGACTACCTGAGCAATATTGCTGGGAATTATTTAATCACATGATACAATTACAACAACGGGATTATTACCCCCAACGTTTGCGATCGGCCTAGAATCAAAATTACTGTTTTCGATAAATTTCTACTGTAATGAAAAGGCAAGAACCACTTAACTTAGTTTCCTATCTCGCTCCTAATATGTTTTGGTTTTATCAAGCATTTGCCGCATATTTAGAGCGATTTTTGAATATCAAAATAAACATATTTGAGAGTCAATATGAGCCTCTGACAGATCCGGCTTTGTTACAAAATAAATTAGACATAGCCT
>CAWUOF010000035.1:0-15055 GCA_963923765.1 uncultured bacterium
CCCCCCTGCTCCCCTGCCCCATACCCTATGGCTCTACCCAACGCCCATCTGTTTTAATTAAATTAATCAATTCTGCTACTCCTTCAGTTTCTGGGACTTTTTTAATTTCTTCCCGTCCCCGATAAAGAGAAATAAAACCAGGAGTTTTACCTACATAGCCATAGTCAGCATCCGCCATTTCTCCGGGACCGTTAACAATACAACCCATTACCGCTATATCTAACCCGGTTAAATGTTTAGTAGCTTCCCGAACTTGATGTAATACTTCTTCCAGGTTAAATAAAGTACGACCGCAGGAAGGACAAGCAACATATTCCACCATTGTTTTCCGCAGCCCTAAAGCTTGCAGAATGCTATAACAAACAGGTATTTCTTTTTCTGGGGCTTCAGTCAGGGATACTCTAATAGTATCGCCAATACCATCAGCTAATAAAGTACCAATACCCGCAGTAGATTTAATTCTGCCGTATTCTCCATCCCCGGCTTCGGTAACGCCTAAATGCAGGGGATAACTCATGCCTAGTTCGTCCATGCGTTTTACCATGAGACGATTAGCGGCTATCATTACAGGTACTCTGGAGGCTTTTAGAGAAATTTCTAGGTTATAGTATTCCAGAGATTCACAGAGACGGATAAATTCGATCGCTGACTCTACCATCCCTTCAGGAGTATCGCCGTAGGTAAATAACATCCTTTCCGCTAAAGAACCATGATTAACCCCTATACGCATAGATTTATCTTGTTGTTTTAGGGAAAGTACAAGGGGTTCTAAAGTTTCTCTAATTTTTTCGCCAATTTCGGTAAATTCTGCTGAAGTGTACTCAGTTCGATCGGCTTTAGGTTTCTCAAAAACATATAATCCAGGATTAATCCGGACATTATCCACATATTTTGCTGCTTCTAGGGCTATTTTCATGCCATTGTGGTGTACATCGGCAACTAGGGGTACATCTTTATAGGTTTTAATCAATTTTTCCTTTATTTCCCCGATCGCCTTAGCATGGGCAAGACTAGGAACAGTCACTCTGACAATTTCACAGCCTATCTCATGGAGACGTCGTACTGCGGCAACAGAACCATCTACATCTAGGGTATCTTCATTAATCATTGACTGTACTGCCACTGGATACCCACCACCAATGATTATACTACCTACCCTGACTGGGCGGGTTTTACGGCGTTTGATGGTGGTATCGGTGTTAACTGGACTGTTGCTGATGATGGGACTAGGCAAGGTTTGCATAAACTTTTTTTGATTTTAACGCTTCCTTTGTATGTTTCAGATTGCCACAGAATGGGTACTCTTGAGCTATTAAATTATTATAAACATAATAAATTCTATAAATTAGAACTTATTTTTTTAGTTTTGGTAGGCGATCGAAATTATTTTAATTTTTCATTCATCCTCTTAATTTCGTTCTATTTGTTGCCTATATATTTTTCCTTAATATATTTTTTTCCCAATATTCAGCTAAATCTAAAACCAGTCATTTCTGAAATCAGCTAAAATCTATCTATACTATACTTATTTACTTTTATGTCCCTGGCCAAAGATCTAGACATCACCCCTGATTCCTTTCCAGAAAATGCTATACTACCTCCTGATGATTTATATAGTAATGAACCGCCCTTGGAAACTGAATTACATCTCCGGCAAATAATTTTACTTATTAATAGTCTGGAATGGCTATGGCGAGATAGAAATGATTTCTACGCTATGGGAAATCTGACTATTTATTATAGTCCTCGTCAGCGTAAATCTGAAGATTTTCGCGGCCCGGATTTTTTTGTGGTTTTAAATACGGAACGTCGCCCCCGGAATAGTTGGATAGTATGGCATGAAGACGGAAAATATCCCAATATAATTATAGAAATTATGTCGGAAAGTACTGCTAATACTGATAGAGTGGAGAAAAAACAAATTTATCAGGATGTTTTTCGTACACCTGATTATTTTTGGTTCGATCCGAAAACTTTAGAATTGGCTGGGTTTAATTTAATAGCTGGTAATTATCAGCCTGTATCTCCTAATGATTCGGGTTATCTGTGGAGTCAACAATTAGGTTTGTATTTGGGTGTTTATGAGAATAAATTGCGCTTTTTTACTCCAGAAGGTACGTTAGTTGCTACTTCTGAAGAAGTTGCTGAACAAGCAACCCAACGGGCAGAAAAATTAGCGGCAAAATTACGCGAGTTAAATATAAATCCTGATACTATTTAGAAGTTATCGCGATCGCATCTCCCCTATATTCCGTCATATTCCCTAATATAGTTATTTAGCCCCAGGTTTATAAACTATTCCCGCCGAATGATCAGAATTAATCTCTACTACTAAATCTACCAATTCCGCATTATTAATCAAGGGCTGAATAAATAATTCTGGATGTAAAGATTTCCAAAAATACTTGACAAATTCCTCAATTTCTGCATCACTCATCCCAGTTTTACCAGTAGCAATCATTTCCCTTTCCGCTTGTTGACGCCATTGTAAAGAAAGACGATAATCCACCGGATACAAAACCATCAAACTATCTAAATATTCCCATAAAGCTAAATAATCTTGTAAATTACTATTCATATCGCGGGCAAAAGCTTTATCAGCTTCAGAGACGATCGGCACAGGGGGGTGATCAAAAACCACAGGATCGATCGGTCTTGCGCCAACAAACCAACCCTCAAATAATACAATATCTGCACCAATAATAATTTCTGGTTCGCTTCTATCTCCTACACCACCCCAATCAGATTTATCAAAACGAGGTATTAAAATAGGATGACGCTCATTTGGTTGTCGTAATTGTTCTAAAACTGTTAAACCTAATGTAATATCATGGGTTCCTGGTGGTCCACGCCAAATTAAACGCGGTTCAATTTCTTTGAGTTTGCATCTTTCTAAATAGGTTTTATAAATATCATCTAAAGAAAAATTAACCGTAGAATATCCCAACTCTTGCAGAATAAAAGTTAAAATTTTAGTTAGGGTAGTTTTACCTGTTCCTTGTCCGCCAAGAATGCCTTGAATAAAAGGACGTTGTAAAGATTGACGTCGATCGACTATTTGTAAAGCTAAAGGTAGCCATAAATTCCATAACTGTAATAAAAAATGGGAAAAATCGAACCGCGAAAAAAAATTATTAATTTCTGCTTGGGTTTGTAATTGGGAAATTATAGCTTTGCATAAATGCGATCGCGTTTCCATAACTTTTGTGACATTTTCTGGCGTAATACCAAAAGCCTGCGATCGCCATTTATCAGCTAAAGTCAATTCTGATAATTCTGGTAATAAAGAAGTTAAAGATATACGTTGATCTACCAAATCTAGTAATATTTCAGTGAGATATACATTATTTAAATCTTTCATATATTACGATCCTAACTTCAAAGCATCAACAAATAAACTATAAACTACACCTAGTTTTAACGCATTGAGAATCTCTAGCAATAGGGGATTAAATAAACGATTATAAGAACCATAAACTAGCCAACTAATGCCCTCAGTTATAACTAGAAAAATAGCAGCGACGGTGATATCCCAAGCAGCCTGCTGTCCCGCTAGAGTAGAAACAGCCGTTCCCAGAAAAAAGCCAAACAATAGGGCGATCGCCAGCACAGATAATCGTCGCCAAGGATTGCGGAGAGATTGTCTAATCTGTTGGAGAATAACATCTAGTAGTATATTCAAACGGGTATTCTGCATAATGGAAAAATGATATAACTCTAAAAAAATAAAAATTTAATACCATTCGCGATCGCCACAGTAAAATAGTGGCAAAATTTTAGTGTCTGTAAATTACAACAATATGAAATTAAGACTATATCTAATTATTATTTTTTCTTTGCCCATAATTCTAATTGTAGGACTAATGTTAGCTAATTTGCGGCTGACCATTTCCCTAGAAAAAAATACTCCAGAACCCTTGCCCCCAGAAGCAATAGTAGGTTTACCAAATATTTCCGAACTTAATCATTATCCTGGCAAAAATATAACTCAGCCCTTACCTACTGTTAAACCACCAACAAATATTTCTGCATCAAAATCTACTCCAACAGCTACAAGCAAATTAAATTCTGATAACGGACAACATCAAGGATTATTAAGGGTGAGTAATCTTAGCGATCATCCCGTTAGGTTAGCTTTATTGGCATGGCAAGCAGATAAAAAATCCTATAATCAACCTGCCCACTGGGATTTTGCCCCAGAAGAAGGGGGCGGCAACGGCTTGTTATTATCCTTACCGGCAGGATCTCTAAAATTACAGCCCACAGATGTTTTAGTGGCCTTTGCCCAAGATGGATCGCGCCGTTATTGGGGGCCATATATAGTAGGTAAAACAGAGTTACCCACTTGGAATAGTAAAACTACCGAATGGCAGCTAGTTTTAAAACCATAAAACCAGAAAAAACCTAATGTTTATATAAAAACATTTAAATTACATATTTATTAAATCAATAAAAATCAAAATATGTAATTATTAAAACCTGAGTGGCGCTATCAAAAGCGAGAATAAAATAATATATATATTTAAAAACAAATGTTTGGGCTATTCCCAGAGATAATTGGGAACTACCCAGGTTTGATAATTTGTAATAGGCACAAGGATTTTAATAAAATCAGAAAATTAAATGTATAATAATGAAAATTAGCTAGATATATTTTGACCCAAAATAAAGACTCGATTACCCGATCGAGCCAATTTATAGCTAAAGTAAGTCAGATTATATAATTTGTAAATTTGAATTTTTAAGAAATTTAGTACAAGGAATGAATTTGAAGCTCGATCGCACAATGAAAAATTTATTACAAGCATGGGACAAAAATCCTAAATTTGCTTGGGTACTTTCCATTGCTGGAATATTAATCCTTGGCTGGGTAACTTTTCTGTGGAATTTAGGCAAAACTGGGTTAGTAGATGAAACAGAACCTTTATTTGCCGAAGCTGCCCGTCAGATGGTAGTAACAGGGGATTGGATTACTCCTTATTTTAATGGAGATACTCGCTTTGATAAGCCCCCGTTGATTTATTGGCTAATGGCGATCGGCTATAAACTAATTGGTGTAAATGAATTAGCAGCAAGATTACCCTCCGCACTCTCAGCAATTGCTCTAATGATTTTAGGATTTTACACCCTCAGATATTTTGGATTTGTTAATATTTGGGAAAAGAAAAACCTAGCAATACAGCAAGAATTAGGGGCAGAAAATAATTATCCCCAGGATAATAACGTGGATACATCAATAACAATAAATCGCCAATTATGGCTTGCAGCTATACTCGGTGGCATAATGATCGGCTTCCATCCCCAAACTATAGCCTGGGGACGTACAGGCGTTTCAGATATGCTTCTGAGTGGCTGTATGTGTTCGGCTATGTTAGCTTTTTTTATAGGATATGCCCAAGAGTCGCGATCGCTACAACAACGCTGGTATTTAGCCTTTTATATTTTATCGGCTTTAGCTGTTTTAACTAAAGGACCTGTGGGCTTAGTTTTACCTGGTGTGATTATTGGGTTATTTTTACTTTATCTGGGCAACTGGCGCGAAGTTGTCGGAGAAATGCAAATAGTTAGGGGAATAATAATTTTTCTAGTAATTGCCGTACCTTGGTATATTTTGGTAATTTTGGCCAATGGGGAAGCATATATAGAATCTTTTTTTGGATATCACAATATAGAAAGATTTACCAGCGTAGTAAATAATCACTCAGCCCCCTGGTATTTTTACTTTTTTGTCGTGTTATTGGGCTTTGCCCCTTGGTCTATATATTTACCAATGGCGATCGCCCGAATACGTTTTTGGAAGCGATCGCACTGGCAGAGACAACCGCGATCGCAGCAATTGGGCTTATTTGCCATATTTTGGTTTTTTGGTATTTTCCTATTTTTTACCATTGCTGTGACTAAATTACCCAGCTATGTTTTACCATTAATGCCTGCTGGGGCAATTTTAGTAGCTTTGCTGTGGAGTGAAATGTTAACCCAGCAACAAGAATCAAATCGAAAAACAAATTTTTCTTTATTTTTGCAGTGGAGCGAAATTTTTAATATATTGTTATGGTTAGTGGCTGCTAGTGCCTGCTTTGCTATTCGTTACAATCCGCAATGGATAGATAAAGATCCGGCCATGCCTAACTTACCCCAAGTTTTGGCTAATACTGGTTTAATCATCATAGGTACTTCTATCACAGCAGCGATCGCTTTTGGTTGTATTATTACTCTGCTAACTCACCGTAAATATTGGCTGTGGAGTATTAATTTTATGGGTCTTCTGGCCTTTTTAATTTTTGTCATAACACCAGCCTCTTTTTTACTTGATTCCCAACGCCAGTTACCTTTGCGCCAGATATCACAAGTCATTGTTCAAGTCAAAAAACCTGAAGAAGAACTGCTGATGATTGGCTTTGAAAAACCCAGCATAGTTTTTTATAGTCACCAACCAGTTAACTACTTCCGTCGCACTTCCACAGCCATAGAATATATCAAAGCAAGCTTTGTCAAACAACCCCAGCAGCCCTCAGTCCTAATTTTGACCTATCCCGATCGGTTAATAGATTTGGGCTTGAAATCAAATCAATATGAAGCTATAGATGTTTCTGGAACTTATAAACTAATCCGAGTATCTAAACAGGTTATGGCCAAGCTTTCCCCTGTATTAAATTTATGATGACCCATGCCCAATGCTAATAAATTATTGCAAAATATTAATATATATGTGTAAATATTATTTTAAATAACTCCCAGGCTATATTAGCCAAGTTATAAATAACCGTTTTCGGGGCGATCGATAATCCAACTAGCAAACAACTTATTTATTTCCTACGACTTTGCGTTCCCAAATATCTATTGGTATCTTCTTTTTTTCGCCTCTGCTAAATCCGAGTTTGACAAGGTTTTTAGCAGGAGATCGCTATGTCGTAACTCATATTAGTTCGGCAACAGAGTTCGCTAACTTTGTAGAACAGCAAAAACAACATCTGGACTGTTTAATCGTAGAATATCACCCGGAAATACAGGCTGTATTACTAAATTTGTCAGAAAAAGCGATATTATTACCATCTATTATTATTCAGACAAATATAGATAACAATAATAGTCACGGAATCAAGACAGGTGAAATAGCCAAAACATCCGATTTAAAATCAAATCAGCAAGTTTATTTTTATCATTGTGCTGAAGTTCAAATATCTATTGCTCAAGTTGAGCAAATTGATGCTTACATCGAAAGAGCAATATCTCAATTTCTTACCATGTCTCCCACCCCTCAATTACAGGCTCAAAATACGCAGTTAATAGTCCCAAATAAGGATGAAATAAACATTCATAATTTATTGCGGCACAAACAACGTCGTTTGACTGAAAAACTGAGGGAGCGATTAGGATACCTAGGCGTGTATTACAAAAGGAATCCCCAACAGTTTTTAAGAAATTTACCGCCAGCGGATCAACAAGAATTTCTTGAAACTCTCAAAGCATCGTATCACGAGATAGTTTTAAATTATTTTTCTCCAAAATCACCACTTAATCAAAAAATAGATGAATTTGTTACCTTGGTATTTTTTGCCGATGTTGCTGTAACTCAAATAGTAGAAATTCACATGGAACTCATGGATGAATTTGCTAAACAATTAAAATTAGAAGGACGTAGTGAGGAAATATTACTTGATTATCGCTTGACATTAATAGATACCCTTGCTCACCTATGTGAAATGTATCGTCGCTCAATTCCCAGGGATGTTTGAGTTTTTTGGGTATGGATAGGGGACAAAAAACTGAGGGTAGAAAACAAAAATTTAGAAATTTAAAAGGTAAAAAGTAAAAAGTAAAAGCTATAAGTAATAAAGTAGGTTTTTTCTGATTCCTTTTTATTTTTCTAATCAGCATCTAAGTATTTAACCAATGCCCAAGGCTATAAAGACCCATGATCCAATCCTCCCTTGACCAATGAAGCAAATTAAAAATGACACCTATGAGTCCTCTTAAAAAAACCTATGTTCTCAAACTCTATGTTGCAGGGAATACGCCCAATTCTGTCAAAGCTTTGAAAACTCTTAAAACTATTCTCGAAGATGAGTTTCAAGGTGTGTATGCCCTTAAAGTTATAGATGTATTGAAAAACCCCCAATTAGCTGAAGAAGATAAAATTTTGGCCACCCCTACCTTAGCCAAAATTCTCCCGCCGCCAGTTCGGAAGATAATTGGCGATCTATCCGATCGAGAGCGTGTGTTAATTGGCTTAGATTTACTTTATGAGGAACTATCGGAACAAGAAACAGAAAATTAGATTTTAGGATTTTTTTTTCAAGTAATACCTATTTTATGGTACCGATATCAAGGGGGCTATTGTTTAGAAGGCTCTCAAAAGTTTTACAACCAAATCTATGAATGACATTAATCAAATAGGACAAGTAAATAAAGTGCAAGCTGTAGGAGTGCAAAAAATCAGAACCATGATAGAAGGCCTCGATGACATTAGTCATGGGGGCCTTCCTGTGGGTAGAACCACCTTGGTTAGTGGTACATCAGGAACTGGTAAAACTTTGTTTGCTATTCAGTTTCTCTATAATGGCATCATCTTATTCGATGATCCAGGAGTTTTTGTAACATTTGAAGAATCTCCTACTGATATTATCAAAAATGCCTACAGTTTTGGTTGGGATTTGCAAGCGTTAATAGATCAAGGTAAGCTATTTATCCTAGATGCATCTCCCGACCCGGAAGGGCAGGAAGTAATTGGGAATTTTGATTTATCTGCTTTAATAGAACGCATTCAATATGCCATTCGTAAATATAAGGCAAAAAGAGTTTCTATTGACTCCGTAACAGCCGTATTTCAACAGTATGATGCGGCTTCGGTGGTGCGGCGAGAAATTTTTCGCTTAGTAGCAAGACTAAAACAAGTTGGTGCTACTACTATTATGACTACAGAGCGTGTGGAAGAATATGGGCCGGTAGCTCGTTTTGGTGTAGAAGAGTTTGTTTCAGATAATGTAGTCATTGTTCGTAACGTTTTGGAAGGAGAGCGTCGTCGTCGCACGATCGAAATTCTGAAACTGCGAGGAACTACCCACATGAAAGGAGAATACCCCTTTACCATAACTAGTCAAGGCATCAATATTTTCCCTCTAGGCGCAATGCGTTTAACTCAAAGATCTTCCAATGCGCGGGTGTCTTCTGGAGTCAAAACTCTCGACGATATGTGCGGGGGTGGTTTTTTCAAAGATTCTATTATTTTGGCTACAGGTGCCACCGGTACGGGTAAAACTTTGCTGGTAAGTAAATTCTTAGAAAATGCCTGTACAAATGGCGATCGAGCTATTCTTTTTGCCTACGAAGAATCTCGCGCCCAACTACTGCGAAATGCCTATTCCTGGGGAATTGATTTTGAGGAAATGGAACAAAAAGGATTGTTAAAAATCCTCTGTACCTATCCTGAGTCTGCCGGCTTAGAAGATCATTTACAAAATATTCGATCGGAAATTGCCGAATTTAATCCCTCTCGTATTGCGATCGATTCTCTTTCGGCTTTAGCTAGAGGAGTTAGTAATAATGCTTTCCGCCAATTTGTTATCGGGGTAACGGGATATGCTAAACAAGAAGAAATTACCGGCTTTTTCACCAATACCACCGATCAATTTATGGGTTCCCACTCTATTACTGATTCCCATATCTCCACTATTACTGACACAATTTTAATGTTACAGTATGTGGAAATTAGAGGAGATATGTCTAGGGCTATTAACGTTTTTAAAATGCGTGGTTCCTGGCATGATAAAGGCATTCGTGAATATACTATTAGTGCCAAAGGACCAGAAATTAAAGATTCCTTCCGCAATTATGAACGTATTATTAGTGGTTCTCCCTCCCGTATTGCTGTAGATGAAAAAAGCCAGCTTTCTCGTATTGTTCGAGGCGTTCAAGATAAAATTACTGATGATACTGAAGAAAATATCTAATTTCCAATTTACCTATTTAGAAATTGGATATATCCCCAGGGGCTTGATAACAGCCCCTATTTTTTAACCAAATTATATTAATCCCTATTATGGTTAACTTTTGCTTTGTCTTTACTGTTACAGCTATTTTCAGGTAAATAAACCACAAACCAACCTCTCTGGTAAACCTCTCTCCTTCAAGGAGAGAGGCTTTGATTTACTCCCCTTCCCTGGTAGGGAAGGGGCTGGGGGTTAGGTCTAATAAGGCTCAAATACATAAAAACTGCTGTAATTAAGGGAAAAAATAACCATCATTAATATTATCCTCTGCCAGCGATCGCTCTAACCATTAATTATAATTATAGTTTGCTATAATGTCTAAATTATACCTCTATTGCCAAAGTTATGATAGGCAATCAACATCAAAATTATATTCCCCCTGAAACTTATTTAATCAGCGAAGAAATTAGTCCCATAAAACATGAATATATTAATGGAGAAATTTATGCAATGGCTGGGGCTAGTGATACCCATGTCACCATCGCTGGCAATTTATTTACTTTATTAAGAAATCATGTTCGCGGTAACGGCTGTCGTGTCTATATGTCGGATATGAAAGTCCGGCTAGAAACAGCTAATATTTTTTACTATCCTGATGTGATGGTAACTTGTGATAGTAGAGATAAAGAATTTTCTAATTATAAACAATATCCTTGTTTAATTGTGGAGGTTTTATCTGAATCTACAGAAGCTTTTGATAGAGGAGATAAATTTGCTAAATATCAAGAAATACTCAGCCTGGAAGAATATGTTATAATTAGTCAAAAATGCCAGCGTGTAGAATGTTTTAGGCGTAATTCTGATGGTTTATGGTTATTACAAGCCTATAATCAAGGTAGTGCAATTTATCTAAAAACTATTAATTTTCATATTAATATTAATGCTTTATATGAAGATGTAAATTTTACCAATAATCAGTCATAAAATTATAGTTATTTTCAACTAAGAATGAGTTAAGTAAGACAAGAGTTAAATTTTATTGTTTCCATATTAATTGAAGTCACTATAATTTTAGTCTATCAGGGGCAAGGTCAGGGTAAAAACGTTAATTTTTTTAAGGGAAATTATTAATAATTTGTTTAATAACAGAAATTTGCTGGTTATATTCTTCATCATTGAAAACAGGTAATGATTCTGTAGGATTTATTTCTAATTGTAAATTAATCCATGATTTACAGCCGCCATATTCAGGAGAATAGGGAATTTCTGAGATTTTATCTAGGTGGTAAGTTCTTAATAATAAAATATATAAAGGTTGACGTGGTTTCCATTTTAGCCGATCGCTCACAAATTTTTCATTCCAAATATGATAAGGTAGCAAAGCTGTTATTTTTGATTCTTCACTAACTGTTAAAATATCAGTAATTTGTGCCCAACTACTGATTTTAATCTGGTCTGGATGCCATCCAGAATTGACAGGGGTTACTTTTTGGGCATATTCTGGTTTAAGTAATTCTGGTTTTTGATGTTCGTAAGTGGGATATAGCCAAACATGATCGCACGCCACAGTAAAACGCCCATTTTCTTCGCGAATACCACCCTTACGCAATAGCATAATAGTGTTTCCTTGTGCCAAAGCTTCCACAGCAATTGCCCATTCTTTTAAAGCAGAGTTAATTTTTGTTTCCATAGATTTATATACAAGATTTAATTGATTATATAAACTATATGCTTAAGTTGTATGCCTACGCGATTTTTATTAACAATCAAAATTCCATTCTCGATCGCCTATTTTAATTACTTCACCTCGACTAAGTAAAAATGGTTGATGGGGTATAATGCGTTGACCACCGATAAAAGTACCATTAGAACTACCTAAATCTATTAATTGATATTGTACATTACCACCAGCATCAGGAATGCGGAAAATTTTGGCATGATGACGAGAAGAAAGCGGGTCTTGTAATACAAGATTATTTCCCGGTTCTCTGCCGATAGTAAAAGGGTTATTATCTATTAAAATAATACCATGAGAAGTTCGATCGACTAATCTAGCGATGGCATTATTACCTGCACTTGGCGCTAATATTGTAGCGGGTAAAGAAACTTCATCATTAACAGGCAAATTTTTGGGAGTTTCTGCTTGTTGTTCAATCATCAAATTAGGTATTTTTCCAGGTAAAATCTGATGAGAATTATTACCATGAGGAGATGAATTAGAAATAATATTTACCTGTTGCACCGGTGGCTGGGGAATATCTGGGCGACCAGATGCTGCTATTTGCATTTTTAGGGCGGCTTTATATTCTTCTTCTTCCCTAGCACTCATCCCTTGAACTTGACGAATTATGCCGCGAGTTTGGGGGAAATTAATATCACTTACTCGTATATCTTCTAGGGAAAATCCTAATAGATATGCATCAGCATTATGTTGCAGCATATATTCCCTAATTAGGGTTCTTCCTTGATTAATTAATTTATCCATACTAAGCTGACCGATCGCAATTCCCATTAGATCTTTTACCAAGCTAGTTAAAGCGGCGATCGGGTCTGTTATTTCTATAGCTACTCGTTTCGGTTCTATCACTTGATAAATAACATTTAAAGATAAATTAATTAAAAATTGATCTTGTGATAAAAAATCCCCCTGAGATACTATTTCTAAACTTCTTAATTTAGTATCAACTAAAATAATTTGAGATTGTTCTAATATAGGTAAAGCAAAATTAAAATAACGTCCAGGTTTTAGAATTCGTACTACTCGGCCATTTTTTACCACTAGACCTGTAAAACCGGCATCAATAAAGTCCATACTTAAACCGATAAAACCTTCTGGAGTCACACTTTGAATGAGGGGAGAGGGATTGTTACTCATGGGATATAGTAAAAAATACATATAAAATGGTTTAGTTTAACTTTAGCAAAATTTGGTTAATTCTGGCAAATTTGCCCATAAATTTCTTTAGCAATTGAAATAATAGTATGATGTTTATAGCAAAAAATTTTTGCTATATCTTGACACAGCAAAGTAAATTATTACCAGACAAATGAAAACGCGAACTCTCGGCAAGTCTGATATAAATATCACCCCTATAATTATGGGTAGTTGGCAAGCAGGCAAAAATATGTGGGTAGGAATTGATGATACAGAAACTACCAAGGCAATGCAAGCAGCATTTGACAAGGGAATTACCACTTTTGACACTGCGGAAGTTTATGGGGATGGCCACTCAGAAAGAATAATTGGCAATGCGTTAGTTAAAGTACGCGATCGAGTGGTATATGCTACTAAAGTTTTTGCTAATCACCTAAAATATGAACAAGTAATAGCAGCGTGCGATCGATCTTTAAAAAACCTCAAAACAGATTATATAGATATTTATCAAATTCACTGGCCCTCTGGTAGTTGGAATACCGAAATAGTACCCATAGCAGAAACAATGCGGGCATTAAATGACTTAAAAACACAAGGTAAAATTCGCGCTATTGGCGTTTCTAATTTCTCCCGTGTTCAACTGGAAGAAGCATCTAAATATGGTCGGATAGATAGCTTACAGCCCCCCTATTCCCTGTTTTGGCGACAAGTAGAAAAAGATGCTATGCCCTACTGCATAGAAAACAATATTTCTATTATTGCCTATTCTTCCCTTGCCCAAGGCTTATTAACAGGAAAATTTGGCATAAATCATCAATTTGCCGAAGGCGATCACCGGGTAAAAAATAAACTGTTTAAACCGGAAAATTATCAACGAGTGCAAACAGCTTTAGATAAACTGCGCCCCATAGCAGCACGTTATCAAACTACTCTGGGTAATTTAGCCTTAGCTTGGTTAATTTCTCAACCCCAAACTAATGCTATAGTCGGCGCTAGAAATTCTGAACAAGTTAGGGAAAATACCCAGGCAACGGATATTAAATTATCCCCTGAAGATTTAGCAGAAATTGACGCGATCGGATGCACAGTTACCAATTATTTAGATGATAATCCGGTAATGTGGAATTTTTAATTAACCTAGGTAAACTACCGGGTTTTTACTAAGCAAAATCGAGATTTTTGGAATAAACAAAATGAAAACTCAAAAATACTTGCCATTATTAGTTTCTGGGCTATTTATGTTAAGTACAGGTTGTACTAATAATCAATTAAATAATAGTCCAGCAATTACGCCAACACCGAATAATCAAAACACCAAGATTAACTCTACTAAAGTAGTAAATGCCCAGGAAATACCAGAAAATAATAGCGATCGCCAAGCTTCTCCAGGTATTCGTAATCGTTTATTACAATTACGTCAATTAATCCGTTCTAAAAAACTAAGATTTCGTGTAGGATACACTGACGCATCCGATCGAGATTTAAAACAATTAACAGGTATTTATATTCCCGATAACTTAGCAGAATTAGCTAAAAAACAAAACCTAAACGCTAGACAAATAATGAAAGATTTAAAACGCAGTGAAGGACAGATGCGAACATCCTGTTCTCCCAAAGCTAGTAGTTTTGATTGGCGTAGCGAAGATAAAGTTACCCCTGTACGCGATCAAGGCACCTGTGGCAGTTGTTGGGCTTTTGCTGCTATGTCCGCCTACGAATCTAGCGCATTATATCACAATAACGTTAAATATTCCCAAGTAGCACGACTAGCTAAAGGCTCAGTGCAATATCTTCTCAGTTGTAGTGGTGCCGGAAGTTGTCAAGGTGGCTGGCATGGAAAAGCCTTTGAATTTATGACAGAAAAAGGCGCTTTACCAGAAAGTTTATTACCCTATCAAGGCGCTGATATACCTTGCCCCTTTGAAAAAAATAGCCCTCTACAAGCTACTGCTTGGGGATATATTCGCGATGATGGCGGCATTCCTTCTAAAGCAGAAATGAAACAAGCATTATGTGAACATGGACCATTAGTAGTTACCGTACTTGCTAGTGAAACATTTAAACATTATCAAGGTGGAGTTTTTGATGAAAATGCATCAGAAGGAATTAATCATGCAATAAATATAATTGGCTGGGATGATAACAAAGGAGCTTGGTTAATTAAAAACTCTTGGGGAACTAATTGGGGAGAAAAAGGCTATATGTGGATAGCCTACAATTCTAATAACATCGGTCAAGCTGCTGCTTGGGT
>CAWUOF010000036.1:0-14811 GCA_963923765.1 uncultured bacterium
ATTAGCCCCGGTGAAAGTAAAGTTATCGGAGGTAGTTTCTTCACCACCTTTTACCATATCTACTAAATGCATTAATGCACCGCCATAATTCCACAGGGAATTAACAGCCCGGAGAATACCGGCACCTTGACCGCGATTAATTTGTAAATAAGCTATCCAATTAACAAAAAAGACAATATGGCGGGCTTCTTCGTCGAGAATAGGGTCAAAAATTGTAAAAAATGTTTCGGGAAATAAACCTGATTGACGGGCAATTTCAAACAAGCCAAAAGCAAAGAAAGAATCTAAACATTCATCATAACCAAAAGAAATAAAATCTTTTTCAATATTTTTGCCGATCGGCTCTGGTGGACGCTCTTTTACTTCTAATTGATAATGATTAATCAGGTATTCTATCATTTTACCATGACGAGTTTCTTCTCTACCTTGCAGGGCGATCGCCTCTTTAATCATCGGGTCAGTTATTGTTTCTGCAAAAGCACTCACCATAACTCCGGCATTTTTTTCAGTAAATAACGCTTCTCCCCAAAAAGGAATACTTCTCATTAAAGCCAAAGTATCACTATCAAGATTTGGCCAAGGTAAAGTTTCTGGTTCATACTTCAGGTAACTATCCATGAAGCTTTGACAGAATAATTCTTTATGCTCTTCAGTACCGATTTTCATTTTTTATCCCCTATTAAAAAAAGCCTTAAACTATTTCCCAACACTAACTTTACAAAATAAACATCTAAATCACCATCCTGTCAAGGGGCAATATTAAAATATTGGAAAAATTTTAGATTTTTTGATGATTAAATATAATATTCTATTCTTAGCGGTGACATACCTAATATCACAAACTGGGATTCTCCTATAAATTTGTATTTCTTGCGATAATTTTTCAATATGGCAAAGCCAAATCACAGTGCATCTCTAAGAGAGCGATTTAATATATCCAGAATAGCGATCGCCTTTCCTTGGTTAACTTTAGGTTTTTGGATTGCTATTTCTGTAGCAGGAATTATGGCTTTTTCTTCCTTAAAATACGCTCTTTTTCCTGATATTACTTTCCCTGTAGTTGTAGTTAATGCTTCCGCCCCTATATCTACCGCCATAGATACAGAAGAAAAACTAACTAAGCCTTTAGAAAATCAACTTAAATCCCTGCAAAATCTCGATGAAATTCGCTCTTCTACCTATCCAGGTCAAAGCGCTATTTTTTTATCCTTTAGTATCGGAACAAAACTAGAAGCATCTAGCCGCCAAGTAGAAACATATCTGAAGCAGTTACCTTTACCTAAAGATGCTACTTTACAAGTTATTCCTTTTAACTTAAATGAATCTGCTGCCATTAGTTACTCCCTCCAAAGTATCACCAGAAACCTATCAGATTTAACTCTAATAGCTAATCAAGAAATAATTCCTAACATAGCCAAATTGCCAGGAGTGCTAAAAGTAGTGCTTTTGGGTAATAATCAGCAAAATATATCTAATAATTCTTCAGAAAATTCAGCCCAAGAAATTATTAATACCCCACCTACTTTAGTGAGATTTAATGGCAAAGATGCCCTAGCTTTTCAGGTAATTAAACGGGGAGATGCTAATACTTTAGAAGTAGTGGCAGCCGTAGAAAAAGAAGTCGATCGCTTGCGGGGTAAATTATCAGATGTACAGATAAATTTAGCAGCAACACAAGCAGAATATATTCGCAAAGCCACCCACGCCACCATCGATGCTTTAATAGAAGCAATAGTACTATCTGTAATAGTAATATTTCCCTTTTTATGGAATTGGCGAGCAACTTTAATTTCTGCCTTAGCCATACCAACATCTTTATTAGGAACATTTATAGTTATGGCTATTTATGGCTTTAACTTAGAAACAATAACCCTATTAGCCTTAGCATTAGTTATCGGTATTATTATCGATGATGCTATTGTGGATGTAGAAAACATTAGTCGCCATTTAGAGTTAGGTGAATCTCCCCGTCAAGCGGCAATTTTTGCCACTAATGAAATTGGGTTAACTGTTACCGCCGCAACTCTTACCGCAGTAGCCGTATTTCTGCCCATTGCCTTAATGCATGGTGTCATAGGTCAATTTTTTAAACCCTTTGGTATTACTGTCGCCGCAGCCTTACTAACATCCCTATTAGTTTCTCGCACTTTATCCCCAGTTTTAGCAGTTTTTTGGTTACGTCCCCAATCAAAACATTACCATTCAGAAAGTCATTTTTTCCAAGGTTTTGCTCCTATTTATAGAAAGATTTTACACTGGTCTTTACACCACAGAAGCATAGTAATAGGATTAGCTATAATTAGCTTTATTCTGGGAATTGCGATTATTCCTTTAATTCCTAAAGGCTTTATTCCCAAATTAGATCGAGGGGAATTTAATATTGCTTATCATACTCCTATAGCAAGTTTAATGGAGAAGCAAAAAAAAGAAATAGCCAGTACTTTAATTTGGGGAGATTTAGATTTTGAAAAAATAGCACAAGAGAGTAAAAATAATAATAAAAAACCTGCTAATAATTCCATGCCTAACTTTTTAAAAGATTCTGTAAAAGTTGGCAAAAAATTAGAAGAAGTCGTGTTAAATTCTCCAGAAGTAAAAACAGTATTTAGTATAGTCGGTTCCCGTGAAGGTGAAACAAATAAAGGTAATATTTATATACAACTCAAAAGCGATCGCACCCAACACACAGCCACTATTCAAGATAAAATTCGGCAAAAATTACCTGCTATTACTGATGTTAATATCAGCGTTGAAGATATCCAATTTGTCGATACTGGCGACCAAAAACCCCTACAAATTGCCTTAAAAGGAGATGATTTAAAACACCTTAGTCAAACTGCCAAATTAATTAAAGAAAACATCGAAAAATTACCTGGTTTTGCCGATGTTAGTACTACTAGCGCAACTAATGAACTTGATAATATTTTTCAAGTCGATCGCCTAAATAATCAACGAGTAGCCTATATTACTGCTAACCTTAGCAAAGATGTCAGTTTAGGAAACGCTACCGATAAAGTAGTCAGCGTAGCCAAAGCAATAATGCCCCCAGAAATTAGCTTAGATTTAGGTGGAGACTCAGCCCGAATTGGCGAAGTTTTTGGTAGTTTTGCTTCCACATTATTAATGTCAGTTTTATGTATTATCATAGTATTAATTTTGCTGTTTAAAAGCTGGATAGATCCCTTAGTAATAGGTGTTTCTTTGCCCTTATCTTTAATAGGAGCAATGTTAGCCCTATATTTAACTAAAAGTGATTTTGGGATGATTTCCCTAATTGGGTTTATATTTTTGCTAGGATTAACTAACAAAAATGCGATTTTACTGGTAGATTATATTAATCAATTGCGTAATACAGGAATAAACCGCAATGATGCTATTTTACAAGCTGGGCCGATAAGATTACGACCGATTTTAATGACCACAGCCGCAACTATTTTAGGTATGGTTCCTATTGCCTTGGGATGGGGGGCGGGCGCTGAATTACGCTCACCTATGGCCATTGCTATTACCGGGGGTTTAATAACATCAACTATACTTAGTTTAATAGTCGTTCCCGTTGTTTATTCCCTCCTTGATGATCTATTTCCCCGCTTTCAGAAAAAAGCTCAATAACTATAAAAATCTCAATAACTAATGAAAAAAACAGCTTTTGTCACCGGTGCCACAGGTTTTATTGGTGCTAATTTAGTACGTTTATTACTCACAGAAGGCTATAAAATTGGTGCCTTAGTACGTCCTAATAGTTGCCTAGATAATTTGCAAGGTTTAGATATAGAATTAATACCAGGTGATTTGAATGATCCGGAATTGTGGCAAAAAATGATAGGTTATCAGTATCTTTTTCATGTTGCCGCCCATTATTCCCTTTGGCAAGCAGATAAAAATATACTTTATCGCCATAACGTAGAAGGAACAAAAAATATTTTAGCGGCAGCTAAAAAAGCAGGTATTCAACGTACTGTTTATACAAGTTCCGTAGCGGCGATCGGAGTAAAAGAAGGAGAAATTACTGATGAAAATTATCAAAGTCCTGTAGATAAATTAATCGGTCATTATAAAAAATCTAAATATTATGCGGAACAGGAAGCAATACAGGCAGTAAAAAACGGTCAAGATGTGGTAATAGTTAACCCTAGCAGTCCCATCGGCCCTTGGGATATTAAACCCACACCCACAGGAGATATTATTTTGCGTTTCCTGCGTCAACAAATGCCATTTTATTTAGATACCGGCTTAAATTTTATCGATGTGCGCGACGTAGCCCTGGGGCATTTATTAGCCTTGGAAAAAGGTAAAACAGGCGATCGCTACATTCTGGGTAATCAAAATCTTAGTTTAAAAGCCCTGCTAGACGAACTTTCCCAAATAACCGGTATAAAAGCGCCAAATAAATCTATCCCTGCCTGGGTTCCCCTTAGCGTCGCCTGGATCGATGAATGCATTCTCGCCCGCCTTGGTAAAACTCCCTCGGTTCCCCTCGACGGTGTTCGCATGGCTAAACAAAATATGTATTATGATGCATCAAAAGCAGTACGCGAACTTGGTTTAACCCAAACCCCCCTAAATACGGCTCTCAAAGATGCTGTAAACTGGTTCATACATAATAGATATGTTGATAAACCGCTAATAACTAAAAATTAACCTCCAAAAATCCGGTTAATTATTATTAGTCAATATCCCATATCAAATAGTTACTTGCAATACTCAGAGGAGAATCATGTCAATTAATTTACTGCAAGCTTTTGAAGTCGGGAAATATATAGTTACTCAGAGATTGAAAAGGCGATCGCGCTATCCCCTAGTCCTAATGTTAGAACCTTTATTTAGGTGTAACCTTGCCTGTTCCGGCTGCGGAAAAATTCAGCATCCTACAGAAATTCTCAAACAAAATTTAACCCCCGAACAATGTTTTAAAGCCGTTGAAGAATGCGGTGCCCCTGTAGTTTCTATCCCTGGTGGTGAACCCCTATTACACCCACAAATTGATGAAATTGTTAAAGGTTTAGTTGCCCGAAAAAAATTTGTTTATCTCTGTACCAATGGCTTACTTTTAGAAAAAAGCCTAGATAAATTTGAGCCTTCTCCCTACTTAACTTTTAGCGTACATTTAGACGGTTTAAAAGAATTACACGATAAATGCGTAGATAGAAATGGTGTTTTTGATATTGCCGTTAAAGCTATTCGTGCTGCCAAAAATAAAGGATTTCGTGTTACTACTAATACTACAGTTTTTGATGGTGCAAACCCCCAAGAAATGCAGGAGTTTTTTGATTTCCTAGACAGTTTAAATATTGATGGAATGATGATTTCTCCTGGCTATAGCTACGAATGGGCACCAGATCAAGAGCATTTCCTTAAACGGGAACAAACTCAAGCTTTATTCCGAGAAATTTTAGCACCATTTAAAGCTGGTAAAAAACGTTGGAATTTTAACCATAACCCGTTATTTTTAGACTTTTTAACAGGGCAAAAAGACTATGATTGTACTCCTTGGGGTAGTCCTAGTTATAGTGTTCTCGGTTGGCAAAAACCCTGTTATCTATTAAATGAAGGTCATTATCAATCTTTTCAAGAACTTTTAGATAATACGGACTGGAGTAAATACGGTCAGAAAAGCGGTAATCCTAAATGTACTGATTGTATGGTACATTGCGGTTATGAACCCACCGCCGCAGTTGACGCTATGCAACCAGAAAATATTGCCCGTGCTGTTGGTAGTGTATTTGGGGTTGCTAATTAGTTAGTTAGTTAATTAGGTAGCCGTTTTCTTGTTTCCATTTATACCCTGGAAACAAGAAATATACAAATAATAATAATTCAAATATAGCAGTTACCATTCAGGTTATGAGTTATTTTTCTGGTTTTTAATTAATTGATGGGTTTGGGGCGGGTTTATTTATGTTATTTGTTTCTATCATAATTAATGGCATAACCCGCCCCTACAATGCCACGCGATCGCCTCTAAATCAATCATTTTCCCTATATTTTAATTAATTGATGGGTTTGGGGCGGGTTTTTGCCTAATAGTCATGGCAACTTTTATAAATGTTATATTGATTCCACTACTGCTGGAAGATAAATAGTAAAAGTTGAACCTACATTTAATTGACTTGCTACTATAATATTACCGCCCATCATCTGACAAAAACGTTGACTAATAGCTAATCCTAAGCCAGTACCGCCATATTTTCGCGTCATCGAGGCATCTGCTTGTACAAAAGCTTCAAATATTTTATTAGTCTGTTCTGGTGTCATACCAATACCAGTATCGCTAACAGAAAAACAAATCCAATCTTTGTTACTGTTTTTGCTGGTATTTATTCGTTTAACTTCTAGGGTAATTTTACCATTTTCTGTAAATTTGGCGGCATTACTGAGGAGATTTAATAATATTTGTCGCACTTTCACTACATCAGAGTGTATTATGCCAATATTAGGAGAAGAAATTACAGCAAATTGGTTATTATTTTTGGCGATTAGGGGCTGAATTGTTGTTTCTATTTCCGATATTAAACTATTGATATATAAATCGTTTAAATCTAATTTCATCAGCCCTGATTCTATTTTAGAAATATCCAGAATATCGCTAATAATAGATAGTAGGTGATTGCCCGCAGTACGAATTTTATCTAAATCAGGAATGATGTCTTCTACTCCTAAATCTTCTGCTTCTTCTGCTAACATTTCACTATAACCAATAATGGCATTTAGTGGTGTTCGCAATTCGTGACTCATATTAGCTAAAAATGTACTTTTCGATCGCGAAGCTGATTCCGCAGCTACTTTTGCCTCCTCTAATGCTTGATTGGTTTTTTGCATATTTTGGTAAAGTTTGGCATTTTCTAGGGAGATAGCTGCTTGGGAACATAATAAATTAATAATTTCTAAGCGTTCCGTAGTAAAAGCATCTACGGTTAAGTTATTTTCTAAATAGATAATGCCAATTAGTTTACTTTGGTAATGTAAGGGTAAACATAAAATTGATTTTGGTTCATGTTCGATAATATAAGGATCGGCAGCAAATATCTTTTCTATTTTAACATTGTTAATTACTAATTGATCTCCGGTTCGCGCTACATAATTAACGATAGTAACAGGTATTTTATCCCCACTTTTATCTACTGGAATAGGATGGACATCTACTGTAATTTTTAAGCGGCTTTTTCCTCTAGCTTCAATTAGTAAATTTTCTCCAGATTTTAAAATCAGTGCCCCGGCATCTGCTCCAGCATTTTCTATTACTAATTGTAGTAAAGTAGCTACTAATTTATCGAGATTTATTTCACTAGATAAGGTTTGAAAAGCTTTAATTACTGTCTTTAAATCTAAGGTTTCTGAAATCGTCTTACTACTAGATATTATCGTTTTCATATTATTATCATTCACAACAGATGTGTTAGCATATATCGGCAGGGTTTCACTGAAGTTGAGCAAATATTTTTCAGGCTTGAGAATAGGTGCAAGCAATTGCAAATAATTTTTTTCTAAATATTCTAATTTAGCTTTTGCTTGCCAATGAGCATAATTGTAGTAAGAATTTATAATATAGTTGCCAGCAATTTTCTCTTTGCCCCAGATTAAATAAAATTTAGCGGCTAGTTCGTTGGCTAAAGCTTGTTCCTGGATATATTGATTTTCTTTGGCTGCGGCGATCGCTCGATCGTAATATTCACTAGCTAAAATTTTATCCCCCAATACACGCGCTTTTTCAGCCTCTATTAAATCATATTTATGCTGAAAATTCATCGGTGCGTGTAGTGTTCTTATTTGCAATTTTTCCTGATTTGCTTGAATTTTCTCTAAAATAGCTGTTTTTTCTGTACTTGGAGAATCTTCATATAATGCTAAAAGTGTCAGAGATTCATAAAAATAAAAAATAGAAACTACTACAATTCCCGTTACTCCATCTAAATATTGACTGGCTAATTGAGCATTTTTTATAGCTTGATTATATTCACCAAATAAATAACAAAGAATCAATTTATGTAAATAAAAATAATGTAATCCCGTGCGATCGTTTCCTTTTATTTGCACAGGTAATATTTTTTCCTCATTATAGGCATCCCCTATTAAATTACAGGGATTTTCATTTTTACCCATTAAATTTAATACTACCTGATGGAAAATATTTATCCAAGTTAAAGCAGATTCTTGTTTTACTTGTTTAAGTACATGACTATAATTAGTCATTTCCTCTTCTATTTTTTCTAATTCTTCCCCACAAAAATATGAATAATTACATTTATGTTTAGCCGCATACCCTACATATTCTAAATCGCCATTTTCCAAGCCACTTTGATAGGCTTCTTGCAAAATAGATAAAGTATCTCGCAGGTGAACTTTACCATGCATAATGTGGGCACCAACTACGTTAAACGTTTTAGCTTTAAATTCTTGGGCATGGAATATTTCTATTAATTTAATTGCTAATTCGCCAAATTTATAACCTGTTTCAATTTCTGTAAATACTCCATTTAACATTAATCCATAAACAGAATAGGCAAAGGCAGATAAGGCATCATTTCCATATTTAATAGATAATTTTACCTGGGCAAAAACAATTAAAGGAAATAGATTTGGTACGGCAATAAAGCTAGCAGCAGTTATACTAGATAAAATTCGCAGAATTGCCAATTGATTAGCATCTGTCATAACAGGTAGATTAATCAGATATTCTATATTTTTCCCATGTAAATCTTGTTGAATTTCTGCTTTGCCCTGTTGAATATCTGTTTCTGTTGGTGATTTGTTCAGTTTAAATCCCAGTAATTCTATTAATTCTAATCCAATATTAACTGCTTCAATTTGTTGGGAACGGGCGGTATAAGTTTGAATTTTTATTTCATAAATTCTGATGGTATCGAACAGCGTTTTGGCTTTTTGCAAAACTAGGTTTGCTAATTCTTCCATTTGCCCAAAATAGCCATTAAGATATGCTGCTTCTGCTGCTTCTTGATATAGTGATAAAGTTAGATTATATTGGGTTTCCCAGCTATTTTTTTCTAATAGTTGTATGCCAAGGGTTAAATAACCCATTGCAGCCCCGTAAGCAGTGGAAGCTTTGGCTTTACATCCAGCTAGTAAGTTTAACTCGGCTAATTCTTGTCGCTGGGAGCGATCGCTAATTAAATCTATGCCATAATTTAATTGATTGACTATTTCAAAAATTTTATCTTCCCGTGCTTCCCCTGATATTTTATTTAATAGCAATTGTCCGATTTTTAAATGAGTTGCTTTTTTCTGAGTTTCTGGAATTAAGGAATATGCTGCTTGCTGAACGCGATCGTGTAAAAATCTATAGGGAATAATTAAGTTATCATCGGCAATAATATCTATAGATGATGTTTCTTGAAAGAATTTGTAAACTTCTGTAATAGGTAAAATTAAACCTTCCTGCAAAGCTGGCCATAATTCTTTTGCCGTTTCTCCTAGAGAAATTTCCTGTACGATCGCCAAGGTTTCTAAATCAAATTTATGGCCAATACAAGCCGCTAATTTTAACGCATTTTGAGTATTTTTTGGCATCTTTTGTAGTTGCCTTGCTAGGAAATCTATCACATCATTAGTTAATGATTTGCTTTGAATTGTTGCTAAATCACACTGCCAATATCCTGCTTGAAAATTAAAGTTAATTAAATTATCTTCATAAAGATATTTTAAAAATTGATTAATAAAAAAAGGATTGCCTTTAGTTTTTTGATATACCAATTTAGTCAGAGGTAAAGCTAGGTCGAGAGGACAACTTAAGGTATCTGCTATTAAATGATTTAAATGGGATTTACTCAAAGGCATTAAATTAATTGTATTGACTTTTATTCCCGTTTGCCTAATTTCTGCTAAAGTCAATAACAAAGGATGGGCTTTTAATACTTCATTATTGCGATAAGCACCAATAAGTAATAAATAACAATTATTATTTTCAATCATTAATAATTGCATTAATTTCAGGGAAGCAGTATCAGCCCATTGTAAATCATCCATAAAAATTACTAAGGGATGATCTTCGGTGGTAAAAACTTGCACAAATTTTTGAAATACTCGATTAAATCGATTTTCAGCACTAGTACCAGCAAGTTTAGGCACAGGCGGCTGTTTACCGATAATTTTTTCTAATTCTGGAATTACTTCAATAATAATATTTGCATTCTCCCCCAGTGCGGCGATAATTTTATCTTGCCATTGTTGAATTTTAGCTTCATTTTCTGCCAGCAATTGCCCCATCAAATCTCGAAAAGCTTCTACCAAGGCAGAAAAAGGTATGCTGCGCTGAAATTGATCAAATTTTCCTTTAATAAAATAACCATTTTGCCGCACAATAGGCTTATGTATTTCGTTAACTATGGCAGTTTTACCAATACCAGAAAAACCTGCTACTAACATTATTTCTGGTGTCCCTTTACTAGCCCGTTCAAAGGCACTTAATAAGGTAGCAATTTCTATATCTCTACCATAAATTTTTTCTGGTATAACGAAAGAAGCTGATATATCTCTTTTTCCTAATTCAAATAGTTTTATTTCTTGAATTTTCTGCCATTGTTTATAACAGTTTTCTAAATCATATTTGATGCCGTAAGCGCTTTGATAACGAAATTCGGCTGTTTTGGCCATTAATTTGATAATGATATCATTTATCATTTGGGGAATGGCAGGATTAACTTCGATCGGAGGTATAGGTTTTTTCGCAATATGACAGTGTATTAATTCCATCATATCACTACTCTCATAGGGCAATTTTCCTGTTAATAATTGATAAAATGTTACCCCTAAAGAATAAAAATCAGTGCGATAGTCAATGGTTCTATTCATTCTCCCTGTTTGTTCTGGAGACATATAGGCTAGAGTACCTTCGAGAACATTAATATTTTTAATTTCTTGATGTTCTTTAGGTAATAGAGAAGAAATACTAAAATCAGTAATTTTAATTTGTTTGGTGTCAGGATTAATTAATAAATTGGCGGGTTTAATATCTTTATGAATGATGCGATGCTGATATAAAATTTCTAAAACTTCACTAATGCTGATAGCTATGGGGAAAAATTCATCTATTGTTAATGGTTCACCCGCCGTATAATCAGCTAAGGAAATACCGCCAAAGTCTTCCATTACTAATGCTAATCCATTCCCATAAGTTTCTAGGCTATAGGGTTTAATGATGCTGGGATAATTGAGATTATTCGTGATAGTAAATTGGTTTCTAAATAATACTAATTCTTTAAAAGTGGGATATTCAGTATTTAGAAATTTTATCACTACCGATCGATTATCAGATTGGCGAATCCCCCGGTAAACTAGAGATTTTATGCCAGTATATATTTTTTCTGTGATAGTATAACCAATCAGGGTAATCATCATAGTGAGTAGCTAAAAAGTTTATAGTAATAGTGTTGGCCTAAAACTAGCCATTATCTAATGGGAAATGTGGTTATTAAAAAATTAAGGTTCATTTTAGCATATCTTTGGCAATTTTCCATAATATTCCATAATAAATTTTCTCCACTTATTTTTAGAGTTACTAGGATAGTAATTTTAGAAAATTTCTAGTCAAAATAATTTGGTTTGTTTCCATCCATATCCGGTTTTTTACATTTCCTTTACACTGACAATAGCAGGTAATTTAATGATAAATGTAGAACCTTTATTTAATTCACTGGTAACACTAATATCTCCCCCCATCATTAGGCAAAATTTCTTAGTAATAGCTAATCCTAATCCTGTACCTCCATATTTTCTGCTAATAGAATTATCTGCTTGATTAAAAGCTTGGAAAAGTTTTTCCACTTGTTCCTGATTCATGCCAATGCCATTATCACTAATAGAAAAAATAATCCAATCTTCTCCCTTATTATTTTCCCGGCTTATTTTTAAGCTAATTAAACCTTTTTCTGTAAATTTACTAGCATTACTCAAAAGGTTAAATAAACACTGGCGAGTTTTGGTCGCATCACCATACATACTGCCAATATTTTCTGGACAATTAATTTCTAAAACATTAGCATTTTTATTTATTAAAGTTTGTATAGTAAATCCCACATCTTGCACCAAGGTATTAATATCAAAAGTTTCTAAATACAGATTCATTTTTCCGGCTTCAATTTTAGATAAATCTAGGATGTCATTTATTAAATTTAATAAATGTTTGCCGGCATTATTAATGGTTTCTAAATCTCCTATTATTTCTGATGTTTCAGCATCATAAATTTCTTCTTGTAGTATTTCACTATAACCAATAATTGCATTTAAAGGGGTACGCAGTTCATGGCTCATATTGGCCAGAAACAAGCTTTTTGCTTTAGATGCAGCCTCCGCTTCTATTCGGGATTTTTCCGCTTCTTTTGTCTTAAATTCTAAGCGAGCAAAGGATTTTTCTAACTCTATGGCCATACGATTAAACGCATTAACTAGAGTGCCGATTTCATCTTGGCGATCGATATTTACTCTTTGGGTTAATTCTCCATTAGAAATAGTTTTTGCCGCTATAGTTAACTGAGTTATTGGTCTAATTAAACGACTGGTTAATAACCATGTTAAAGTAGTTACTACTAGCACTGATAAAATCGCAATAATTAGGGATATACGCCATAAAAATGTTTCTTTTTCTAACACTTCTACTTCTTGTTGTAAAATAATAATTCCCCAACCGTTTTCTAATTTATTCCCAAAAGCCAGCCATTTTATCCCTTGCTCGTCTATAAAGGAAAATTCCCCATTATTACCTGCTAATAAACTTTTAACTGGCGGATAATCTTGCAGGGAAGTTATACTATCTCCTGATATTAGTTTGGTATCAGGATGAGCTAAAACTTGTCCTTTTTCATCAACAAGAAAAGCAAAACCTGTTTTACCTAAATGAACTGAACCTATTAATTCATACAATTCAGTTAATCGGGTAGTAATGACAAATACTCCTTTAATTTTTTCTATATTTTTTATATCATTTGTAACAGTTATATTAGTAGGCGAATTTGGTGGATTTATCCCATTTATATAATTATCTGGCCATTCCATTGCTAAGGTAAGAAGTTGTTGAGTGGTAGTGTCAGCTATACCATTACTTTTTAAACCAGTGTACTTTTTTTGAAATTCGGCAACTATGGCGGCGGTGGTATTGTCATAAATTCCTGTAATTTTGTCTTGGTAATAACCTAGTTGTGTTAGTTGTTGTTGTAGTTTTTGAACTGATAAACCTCCATCGCCTATTTGCAAATTATTTAACTCGCGAATTGGTGCCGCAAATAATAGGGAAGGTTTGCCACTACTCCGAGATATTATCGCTTCTCGACTAATTTCTTTTCCTGCTATAATATCTTTAAACCACTGGCGATCGTTTTTTTGTTTTGTATCAGTTTGCTTTCCATTTCCCCGCGCTACTACATAACCATTTAAATCATAAGCCTCGACAAAAAATAAATCTTTATAATTATGATTAATTAATGTTATAATAGGCAATTGTTCTTCTGGTATCATACTAATAATATTAGGATATTTTATTAAAGTTTTTAATAGTAAAATATTGTGTTCTTCCCAGTCAGATATTTTGTCTTTTAAAACATTTGTTTTCAATTCTAAACTTTGATTAGCTTCTGTACGAATAATAGTAGCAGCACGAGAAGTAGCTAACCATATTGCTGTCAACATTGGCGGGACAATTCCTATCAAAATTCCGGCAGTCATCCGAAATCGAAAACTAAAAAATAAGGATTTTTGCAAAATATTTATCAAATTTTGATATAAATCACCTTGACTAGATAAAAATTTTTTAAAATTTGGCAATATTTTCATGTTCCTGATTCACTTTTATATAATAACCTTTTCAGCTATAATAGCCATTAACTAATTATAGCGATCGCCTCCTAACCTTAGTATAATTTAAGCAAATACCTGCCATAATTTCCGAGAAAATAAGCTCGATCGCCTAGCCCCTAAGTAAAAATATCCCACTTTTGACAGAAAAATAATCGCTTAATCATTGCCAATTCCTGAGAATGGCTGTATTTTCACTTGATTTCACCCTGAAACGACCCCATCTCCTAACTTATCTGATGGTAGGTAATTCTATAAATAACATATCTAAGTATTTTATTGCTATATTTTAACTTCAGCTTATAATTATAAAATTCCTTGATTACACCCATTATATATATCTCCATGAATTTACCTTCATTTCTCTGGCTATGGAAAATTGCAGCTTGGTCAATGGGTTTATCCCTGACAGCTTACCTATTACTAGCTATTAGCGGTACCTGGATGTTTTACAGTCGTAGTCACAAAAAACAGCGCCCAAAATGGCTACGCCCTCTCCACTATATTATTGGCATAATTATCGTAATTTTAGTTATCCTACTACTAGCGATCGGTTTAATTGGAACCTTGGGACACTACGGCAGTTTAGGTCATTCTGCCCATTTACCCGTCGGTTTAACTGTTGTTATTTTAGTTATAATATCTGCCTGGAGTGCTACCCAAATTCATCCCCAAAAACCTTGGGCACGTCCCCTCCATATCAGCACTAATTTTTTATTATTTGTCGGCTTTATTTTAGTTACATTTACTGGCTGGAATGTAGTGCAAAAATATTTACTTTGATATTTATATTAATATTTATTATCTGGATGAATAAATCTAAACTTACCTGTCAATATCAATCTTAAATTTTTGGTAAAAGCTTCACTCAATTATGTTCTTTTTTGAGATATTGAGATGCTTATTTACAAATATAATTATCCCAACTTTCTTTTCCCCAAAAAATTATTGGCATGATACGGCTGCTTATATTGCTTCATTTGTCGGCAATTAATTAGAGCATTGATTTTA
>CAWUOF010000037.1:0-14711 GCA_963923765.1 uncultured bacterium
TATGTAAATATGGGGTCTACTCTGTCATTTATGTATAGTCTTGTACCTCCGGAATTTATCGATTCAGGGAGTTCTAAAGAAATTAGAAACTTTCTGGGAATTATGCGGAGTATTAGTTTTTCTAATTCTGTTAGCCAGGAAAAAGTACAAGCAGATTTTAATTTGGTATTATCGCCAGTTAACAAACAAACTCCCAATAAACCCCCAGAAAAAAAATAGAAAAAATTTGTCGGTAATTTTAGATATTTTTTCTGAAAATACCGAAAAAAATTATCAAGAAGGATGTATAATTAACAGAAAAAATGCTTAGTCAAATTAAAGATTTAGCGGCTAATTTAGCACCACGTTTAATTGAAATTCGTCGTCATATCCACTCTCATCCAGAATTAAGTGGAGAAGAATATCAAACGGCAGCTTATGTGGCTGGAGTGTTATCTTCCTGTGGTTTAAATGTCAAGGAAGGAGTAGGTAAAACGGGAGTGGTCGGAGAATTACGAGATAATGGCAGCGATCGCCGTATATTAGCTATTCGTACTGATATGGATGCTCTCCCCATAGAGGAAAATACTAACCTAGAGTATTCTTCTCGTAAGTCAGGTATAATGCACGCTTGCGGCCATGATGTGCATACAACTGTTGGGTTAGGAACAGCGATGGTATTAGCTGGGCTAGGAAAAGAGTTTTCTGGTAAAATTCGCTTTTTGTTTCAGCCAGCAGAAGAAATTGCTCAAGGTGCTAGTTGGATGGTAGAAAATGGGGTGATGGAAAATGTTTCCGCAATTTTTGGTGTTCATGTTTTCCCCACTATTCCTGCCGGTTGTGTAGGTATTCGTTATGGTGCGCTTACTGCGGCTGCTGATGATATTGAAATCATAATTCATGGAGAATCTGGTCATGGTGCCCGTCCCCATGAAGCGATCGATGCTATTTGGATTGCTGCTCAGGTAATTACTACTTTACAACAGGCTATTAGTCGCACTCAAAATCCTTTACGACCTGTGGTATTAACTATTGGAAAAATTAGCGGTGGTAGAGCTCCTAATGTGATTGCTGACCAAGTACGTTTAATCGGAACTGTGCGAAGTTTACATCCAGAAACTAGCGCTAATTTACCTGCTTGGATTGAGCAAATTATTGCTGGGGTTTGTAATTCCTATGGAGCTAAGTATCAGGTAAATTATAAGCGGGGTGTGCCTTCGGTACAAAATAATGTAGAGTTAAATAAATTATTGGAAGAGTCTGCTAAGGAAGCTTGGGGTAGCGATCGCGTGCAAATTTTACTTGAACCTTCTCTTGGTGCGGAAGATTTTTCGATGTATTTACAATATGCTCCTGGTGCTATGTTTCGTCTAGGTGTCGGTCACAAAGATAAGCCAAATTATCCTTTACACCATCCCCAATTTTCGGTAGATGAATCGGCTATTATTACAGGAGTTGTTACCCTGGCTTATTCTGCTTATAAGTATTTTTTGAATTAGCTAGAATTGCTAATTTTAAATATACTCAAAAAAATTTATGGGGAAAATTAGGCGATGCGCTGAAAATTACTATAAACCTAGCCCCAATCAGGCAAATTATTACCAGTCAATATATAGCAGCGATCGCCTATTGTTCTAACACTATCTATCCACTTTGCGGAAAATGCGTAATTTCCGCATCACCGCTAAAAATTAGCTTTTCGGCTTCGGTTTCTACGTGATTTAATAGTAACTTTACGCCATCTACAGCTAAGTTATCTACCCTCACTAAGTTATTTAAAGATTCAGTAAATATGGTGTTTAATTTTTGCACCATTTTAGTGAGAGATTCTGGTACTAAGTTAGTCAGAAATTGCGGATTTATCAAGGCAAGACGATAAGGGCGATCGACTATGACATTACCACTTAAACAAATTGGCAATTGCCCATAATTTGGAACATCAGCTTTAGCAAAAAAATGCAAGCGATTTTCTGGTAAAATTTGCACTTGTATAGCACCAAAAGAAATCGGTTGACCATGAATTAATTGCTGTATATGTTTTTGCACTAATTCTGTCTGAAAAGCTCGATTAATATCGGCTTCAGAGATTATTACTTGGGCAATGGCATGGGTGGGTTGTTTTAGGTGTATTTTCCCTTTTAATACTGATTCAAAATCCAGCAAAACCCTATCAGTTGCAAAGGATAATTCCTCCACCGAAAAATCTCGGTGAATTATTAACCCTTGACCTTTCATTATCAGGCGATCGATTTCACCCTGTAAAAGCTGGCTGGCAGGGTCACTTTCGATCGACACTTCCACAGACTGACTGTAGGTAAATAAATCGCCTATCCGTTGACTGACGACGGCTTTGAGCAGTTGCTCACCCCAATCATTTTGGAGACTATTAGTTAAATCAATGAACCCATTGAACATTCAACTGAAAGCAACAAGCTGCTTTTTTACATCGCTTAACAATTTAACAGAAATGCGAAGTCACCTAACATAAGTCCATCAATTTATCTATATTAGCTTTTTTAATGGTTTTTATAATTAAATCTAAAAATTATAATTAAAATTTGTATTTTATTTATCTATTATTGGTCACATTTTGTGGTATAGCGCCAACTTTTATAAAAATTCTTAATTTTTTGATATTGTCTGCTTGTTATTTTTAAAATATTCTGAAAAATTTTTTTAAAATATAATGATAACAAGAGTAACACCCAAGCTAGACTCGCCGAGTGATTTCCTCTATGTTATAATCAGACCTGGAGTTGCACTAAACAAGATAATTTAGTTCTATTGCTCCCTCGTCATCTATCTTAGGAAATATCAGCCTTCTGGTTGGGTGTTACTGTTGGAATATGGGACAGATGAAATGTTAAACAGCGTGGTTTGCTCCTTATCTTGAATGTGGTTTTCGCTGCGATATCTGTCAGAGAAGCTTTGTTATCGCTTCATATTATTAATCTATCACCTTTTCTAAATAGCGCAAGGGTTTGTAACTAAACTTTACTTTATAAAAGTAAATACTTTTGTAATTATTTTTTTTTGTAACAGGCTGAATATTATAACATTTAAGGAGTGTAGAGCGAAATAATTTATTAAAAATTAACAGTATCAGTGAAAAAGTAGTTTTTAGGGCGATCGAAGGTTAAAAAATCAAGCGGAGAAGCGAAGTAACTGAAAAAATTCCCCATAGTAGCAAAATAATTAATTGATAAAAATATTAATAATTTTCTTTACGCTCTAAAAACTTTAAACTTGATCGATAAAAATTTATTTGTAATTTTTCTGTATAATATTTGTTAATAAAATCATCTAAAATATTGCAATTAAAATCAATATCTAAATAATTACAAATTCCATCAGTCAACAGCCAAATATTTTTACCATCACTGCCCGTATTAGCAATCGCATCAAAAATTTGGTTTTCATTTTTTAAAACAAAATCATGCAAATCATATTTAATAAAATCTTGACCTTTTGGTATAGTTACAATTTGGTTTGCACCAAAATAATAATAGGCTAAGGGTAATGCTAATTCAGCATGAAAAACTAAAATAGGTTGATTAGGTTTTTCATGGGCAATGATATAGGAAGCTACGCGGTTATAGTCTCCTAATTTAGCCATAGGTTTATAGGTGAAATAAAGAGATGAAAAATTAAAAATTAAAATTATTACAGTCCAAATTGTTAAAAATTGATGGGTTTTTTTTCTTCCTAAAAAATTGCTTATTTTTAATATTGAGTATAAGGAAAAAACTAATGGTAAGTACATTAAATAAATATAGCGAGTATGTAGATTTTCACCAATTATTTTAAGGATAAGGACTATAAAAAAGCCAGAAACAATAAAGGTAATAATTAATAAAGCTATATCCGTATTAATAATTAAACGGCGATTTTTGTAAGTTTGAAAACCAAGGGCGATCGCTCCAGACCAGATAACTATATAAAATCCGAAATTATTCCTTTGTTGATCTGGTATCCATTCTGCCCGGAAAAGTAAAGCTATAACTTTGCGAGAAAGATGCTGAATAGCTTGAAACAAAGACATATTAATTTGAATACTTTGAGTATGTTCAGATACTTGAGATTTAACATATAATAACATTGGTAAAAAACAAATACCAACAATACTCATGGCAATAATATAATTACGCAAAGATAACCAGCGTTTAAAACCTAAAATAACGCAGCCATTAGCAACCAAAATAAAGCCTAAATAATATTGAGTATAAAGAGATAAAATAGCAACTATAACATACCAAATTTGAGCTTTATTTTGAGGAATTTCGGTTAAATATCCATCATAAAAAAATAAAAGCAATAAAGCAGACAATAAAATACCAAAAGCATAAACTCTAATTTCTAATGCTGCCCAAAATATAAAAGGGTTAAAAGCTACAAAAGCCATAACCCAAGCTGGATGTATTTCTTTTAAGTATCTTTGGCATAGTTTTGGAACTAAATAAATTGTGAGAGTAATACAAAAAACTGAAAATAATCTAGCCCAAATAATGGAATGATTAACACTACGCCATATATTTAAAATCAGAAAATATAGAGGTGGTTGTAATTCAAATTTAATGGCTTGATTAAAAGCATAAATAATATCTTTTCCCGTAGTTGCTAAAGAATAAGACTCATCTATCCAAATATTAAGCTGTGTTGCTAAATAAAGAGAAATAATTAAATTAAAAAAAATCAAAATATGTGGTATTCTTTGAGGCTTAATATAAGTATTAAGCAGAGAATTAATGTATAACCAATTATCAGTATTATTTTTCATGATTATATTAAATATTTTGATTAATATTGTTTATTGAATTTATAGATTGCGTCAGATTTTATAGCTTATATAGGTTAAATACATCTAACGCAATCTAAGCAACTATTACGGATGTTTAAAATTGGGTTTGAGTACTGGTAAATAAGATGCAACGGCAGCTTTTTGGGCGTGTTGTTGCATAGTGACGATCGAAAAATGATCATCTAAGATACTAATAAATTTACTCAACCAAGCCATCTTTTTATATCCAGGAATATTCATCGCCGGGAAAAAGCTTAATTCTGGGATATCATCTCCACCCAAAAAATCTAGGGGATGTAGCAATAAAGAAGGCTGAGTACCTGTGAAACGACAAATTTTCATGGCGATATTAAAATACAGTCGGGCTAGGGCAGGAGAAAATACACTCAGATACAAAAGATAACTAAAATGAATGGGTATTTTAAAAATCGGCATAGTAGTAACAGGTATTTCTAAAATATCCTGGGAATCTAATCGCCATTGATAAAATTTAACTGGTCGAAATCCTTCGGCAAAAGTACCAAATAAAACCTTTCTTTGTTCCATTTCCTCCTTGCTTAATTTACTAGTCATAAAATAATAAGCCCTAGCTAAAGGTCCTAAAAAAGTAGGAAATGTGGAGGCATCATACTGATAGCCACGCCGTGCTAAAACCCGGAGAGTAGTGCGGGAAATACTAAATCCTGGTCCTCTAAAACCGATCGGTTTTTTACCAGTTACTTGTTGAATATGTTCTTCGGCTGTGGCAATTTCAGCTTCTATTTCACTTTCTGAATAAAGATGTAACCAAGGTTCATGTTTAAAGGAATGATTGCCTATTTCGTGACCAGCAGCAGAAATAGAACTTAAGGCGGCATGATTTTTTTCTAAGGCAGCATCTTGCCCGACGATAAAAACAGTAATGGTAAGATTTCTTTCTTTAAGAAATTCCAGGAAACGAGGCACGACAATATCTAGGTAAGAGGGGTAAGATTCCCATCCCGCATCGCCGTGAGTTTTCATGTAAGACCATTTGTTATCTAAATCTAGGGAAAGACTGGCTATAGGTTTGTTTTTTGTGTTCATATTTTGATACTGAAAAGGAAGGATAATCTCAGAAAACTGTTTTTTATGGGGTAATTCTTGGTTTTTATTAAAAAAATTTGCCTTTGTGCAGAAAATTATGAGATTAATTACTACTTTATTTTTATCTCCAATTCAAGTCTTTTGCAATAAAATCCAAAATAAATCTTCCGCCGGGTAGGGAATAGGTAAAGAGTCAGGAATTAGATTTAATATAGGCAGAAAAAATTTGCCCATCCATAAGTCTTGTAGTTTATAACGTAACAGAGATTTAACATGAGAGCCATTAATCCATTTTTCCGGTTTACCAATTGCAACTTTTGTAAATCCGTATTGTGCAGCTAAGTTGCTTAAATCATCGGGAGAAAACCAATGCAAAACGCTAGGAGGACTATACTCATGCCAATTTTGGCCAAATATTTTTGCTGTTAGACTTTCTCTATTCCAGGTTTCAATTAGCCAAAATCCTTGAGGTTTGGTTACATCTCTAGCGATTTGTAACGCTAATCTTAGATTATAAAAATGTGGAATAACTTGAATCATAGTGACTAAATCAAAGCTTTTTTCAGTTGCCAATTGTTCTAATGTTCCTGTTTGAACAGGTAATCCTAATTGCGTGCTTGCATAATTAGCCATTTTATCGTTTGGTTCAATGCCTTGTCCGCTCCATCCTTCATCAAATAGTCCTTGTAAAATAAAACCTGCTGCCGCACCTATATCTAATACTGTACCAGGGATCATATAACGTTTTAGTATCCGCCCATATCGCCGTCCATGCGCCCTGATGATCTGGGATTCATGTAAATAGTTGGGATACCCGTCACCACCACCTTCAAAATAATTATCATTGTATATCATTTCGGTATGAACTACTGAAGGATTAATGTCAACATATTGATGGGAACAATTGGAGCAACTCAAAATCCAGTAATCATATTTTTTGAAAAAGTTTTTGCTATAATTTCCGCAAATTGGACAATTCATATAATTTCCCTAAATTTTGGATAAAGATTATAAAATTATCACGATGATAACTGATGTAAAATACTCTTAATCAGGATATTTTTTATCATTTTATAACATAAATATTATTTAATTAATATTAATTAAATAATATTTACATTTTTTTCTGCTAGTTGGATAGTTTCATTTACATTTAAAGTTCCGTTGAGTATGTGAGCGGAGTTAATGATATAAATTCCTGGTATTGATGTCGTCATGGGTGGTACTGTTTCTGAATAGTTTAGGGTGGATATTGGTAATACATATTTTACCCGTGAAACTCGAAAACATAGTAAATCTTCGCGGTGAAAGTGGGGGTACATTTGAATAAGTGCTTGGGTAAATTTTTCTTCTAATTCTTTATCGGAAAGAGTAAAGGCGGGATCTTCTGGATCTACATATTTTGGTAGATACACTAAGGCATTGCCACCAAAATATTTACGATCGACTAAGGCAGACATTTCAATTACTCCGGTAAATGGTACCCAAGAGTCGGTAATGTTGGTGACATAAAAATTAGAAAGGGATTTGGTTAATAATAGGGAAGCACAAATAATTCCTTGGTATTGCAGACCATTAAGTTTTAATAATTCGGCTTCCTCAAGTCCTTGTATGACTTGGGCTGCGATGGGGGCGGCAGTTGTGACTAGGACTTTATCAAATATTTCTTGATATCCGTTGTCAAATTCTACCTGAATTTTGCCTTCGTTATTTTTTTCAATTTTTGCTACTCTATGATTTATTTTTATATTCACATTTTCTGTTTGTAAAACTTCGGCAAAACGTTGGAGAAAACGGGCATAGCCACCATCAAGATAACCAAACATTTCTTTTTTTAATCCCGTGCGACGGGCGGCATATAATCTGGCAATAATTGCCCAAATGAAAGATGCTGAAGCTTTTTTATAGTTTTCTCCTAATTTAGATCGTAATAAAGGCAACCAAATTTTTTGAAAGGTATGTTTTCCTGACCAACGAATTAACCAATCACTTACAGATATTTTTTCTAATTTTTTCCAATCTTTGATTTTTGAACCGTAAAAAATTGTCAATGCGAAGCGAAATTTACCGATTAAATTTAAAGGAAAAAATCGCAGAAATTCGATCGCATTGGATATAGAATAAAGTTTACCATCAGTATATAACCCTGTACGAGTTACTTCCCATATCATTTCTTTGTCGAGATCTAATTCTTCTAAAATAGTTCGTAAATAACTATCAGAAAGTAAAGTCACGTGATAATGACGGTCCCAAATTATATCACCCAAATTCCAAGCACTAGCAAGCCCTCCCAGATGACTTGTACCTTCAAATAAAGTAATATTTTTACCTTTTTGAGCGAGGCGATGAGCTAAAGTCATGCCTAAAATACCGCCGCCAATAATAGCAATTTTTTGATTAGTCATTTTTAAATTTAATCACAGTGAATTGGTAAATGGATAAAGAGGAAAGACTATTTTATTATTGATATAAGCTGCCCGGAAATTATTTTCCGGGCTAATAGCTCAAGTCCATAAAAGCGGACTAAAAAGTTATGGCTAGTGGGTGTTAATCGACTTTAATTATAAGCCAGTGATTTTAATTTCTGGCGGAGTAGGTGAGCAGAAAATTAACTTACTATAATATTTCTGATACTACTCCATCTTGAACTGTATATTTGCGATCGCAAGCACTACAAGTTAATTCTTGCAAGTTAATTATATTATCACTGGCAAAACGATGTAGTAATTGTCCACAACGGCAAACATAGCCAACAGATTTAGCGGGATGTCCGATCGCCAAATGAAAATCTGGTATAGATTTAGTCACTAAAGAACCCATGCCAATCATAGCAAAGCGACCTATAACTAAATCATTACCGATAGTACATCCAGCCCCTATGGTGGCGCCTTCCCGAATTAAAGTAGGTAAAGTATGTTCATCCGGATCGGAAGTTCTTAATTGTTTTAAGTCGGGGGTAGTTGCCCGGGGAAAGCGATCGTTAGTAAAGATAGTACCAGCACTAATCATTACTCCATCTTCGATCGTGACCGCATTGCAAATATAAACAAATGAGTTAATTTTAACTCGATTGCCGATATTTACACTATAGGCGATATAAGTTTTTTCTCCGATAATACATTCTTCACCAATATTAGTGGAATGGCGGATATGGACGTTATCCCAAACTGAGGTACCAGCCCCAATATTTACGCCTGATTCAATAAAAGCAGTGGGATGAATGCGAATATTCATACTGGATGCAATTCTATTTCCGAAATGTTGACATTTGCGCTATTAACATCTTCTATTTCTCCCACCACTTCTACCCATTGATTTTGATGCAGAGATTTATAGGCGGCGGCAATAACTTCTACCGAGGCAAGAGCATCTTCGGAAGTAATTAAAAGTTGTTCTTTTCCTAATATTGCTTTAGCAAAATTTTCGATCTGCGATCGAAAGGCTTGTACTTTATCATAGCCTTTGCCAAATATTATCCAATCTCCACTAGAAGACTGGCGATATTTTGATTCTTTCCAGCCTACGGAAATAGTACCTTGGGAGCCGTAGATCCGAATATAATAATCTAAGTCTTTATTAATTGTCCACGATAAATCAACATTACCAACGATACCGCTTTTACTTCTGAGAAAAATTCTCACCGTATCTTCTACTTGTAAGCTTTGTACTCGCTTGCCTTCCACTACCTGTACTTCTGCTATTGGACCGAGAAAATAGCGCATAATATCAATGGAATGGGTGCCATTATCTATCAATACTCCACCGCCACTAATTTGCGGCTGTGCATTCCATCGTGATGACATATCAACGCGGGAAGTAAAGGCATTTTCAAATAAAACTATTTCTCCTAAAATTCCGGAATTAACTATGTTTCTGGCTTTAATTACATCCTCAACATAGCGAAATTTTGAAGCCATAGTTAATTTAACGCCAGCTTTATTGGCAGCGTTGAGCATTTTTTGAGCGCTTTTAATCCCAATGCTGAGAGGTTTTTCGCACAAAACATGAATTTTCTTTTCCAAAAAATACACAGCAATTTCTGGGTGTGTAGATGGTGGTGTACAGATAATTACGGCATCGATATCGGTTTTTTCTGCCATAGTTTGATAGGAATCATAACTCGGACATCCTATCTTTTCTGCTATGGCTTTAGCAGCATCTAAACGCACATCAGCGACGGCTACTAATTTGGCATTTTCACAAGTAGTAAATGCTTGTATATATGATTGGGCGATCGCTCCAGCACCAACTAGACCAAATTTAATTATTGATTCCACAATCTCACCTTGTTTTGTGTTTTTAAATTCCTAAGATTTACTAAATAAAGTTATGGATATATCCCCCAATAACTTTATTTAGATATTTGATTAACTAAATTAGCATTCCGTACCCCAAAAATTATGATGGATTTTGCTAATTTTTTGACAAAAGGTAAGATTTTATCCAAAAAAATATTCATGGTGATTTCTTACCTTTTTGCAGTATTAATTAGCTTTTAGTTTCCTAAAGCTTGATAGATGGAATTGGCAATATAATCAACGTGATCATCGGTATAGCGTTCATTCCAAGGTAATACTAACACGCTTTCTAAGCCCGAATAGGTGCCGCTAAAGCGTTCTCGTGAGTAATCAACTGCTTCGGGACGAGCTAAGTTAAATGGAAAACGGGAATTGCCAAAGGTTTTTTGTTTTTGGAAAACTTCGCACATAAAAGCTGGTTTTTGGATATATCGAGGCGCGGAAAAAATGCCTTTTTGTTTTAATTTTTGCGCTAATCCAACTGGACCATCGGGGATGATTTGCCCGTCAACTCGTAGGCAATATTTCCAGTAAGTATGAATGTTGTTAGTATCTACCCAAGGAGTTTCTATTCCTGGTAGTAAATTCTGTAATTTGGCGGTGAGTTTGTTGGCGGTGTTGATGCGGCTTTCTACGATGGATTTTAATTTGCCTAATTGAGCTAGGGCAACTGCTCCTTGTAACTCACTGATGCGATAGTTTAGGGCTAAAAAGTAGTGGTCTGGATTTGCATCGCCGTAACCCCAGGCTTTGTTGATAAATAGATACATATAGCGGGCGATCGCATCGTCATTACTGACAACTAACCCCCCTTCGCCTGTGGTGATATGTTTACCTTGTTGCAAACTAAAACAACCGACTGTGCCAAAAGTACCAACAGGCTGCCCGTTATGGGTGGCACCGTAGGCTTGAGCGCAATCTTCTATAACAGGAATATTGCGGGATTTTGCTAGTTCCATTATTTCAGTCATGTTGCAAGGATTTCCAAACAAATGAGTGACTATAATGGCACGAGTGCGATCGCTTAAACAAGGTTCGATCGTGGCAGCAGTAACATTCCAAGTTTTCGGATCTACATCAGCAAATACAGGAATAGCACCTTGATATATTATCGGTGTTAATGCTCCCATATCTGTAATGGAAGTAGTAATAATTTCATCACCAGGTTCCGGGTTAATAGCAGCGACGGCGACATGAATTGCGGCGGTACCTGAAGCACAAGCATGGGCGTGTTTAACACCAATAACTTTAGCAAATTCTGTTTCTAATGTCTTGGTAAATTTCCCTTTAGTACTAGTTAATGTTCCACTGCGAATTGCTTCTGTAACTAAAGTAATTTCTTCTTCTCCCAGGGTACGCCCAGAAGCTTCTTGATCGGAAGGTAAAGTTAAAATTTGGTTTTCTACAGTTGCCGCAGGTGTCATTATTTTTTTCCTTGTGTTGTTTTTCAGATTTGTAAATGCTAGTACCCAGATAACATATCTCTTCCAAGTAGTTTTAGCTTTGTCGAGATACAACGTCTAAATTAATTAGGTGAATTTTCATTCTTAGCTTTATGCTGACGATAATTAAGGTATGGGGTATTTAGTAAAAAATCTCTCTCGTCGCCTTAGTAAATTTGGTAAATTACATTACTTGAATTAGCAGAAAGTAATACTTGAAATTCTTTACTAATACTGCAATATTAGCCTAGAAACAGATAATGTTAGCAACCCTGGAATAATAAAATTTATTTGCACTGAATAAAAACTTGGCAAATATTCCCCTTAATATATGCACCAGTATGTAGACTAGCAATGGGAAATTTTGTTTTTTGCAGTTAACAGTTTAGATGCCCTACTATTGCTTCTATTCTAGCACATAATATTCAATTTTTATCTATGATTTCTGGAATAATTTACTACAATTTTCCTAATTTTTTATGTTAAACACCATAATTTGAACTTATAACCATAATTTAATTCAGTCCCACTATTTTAGTTATACTTTCTATAGACTTCTGGGGAAACTACAAAAAATCTATCCTGACTAAAAAATAATGCAATCTTTTTACTTTCATTATTAACGGGACTCCAACAAAATTGTTCTTGAAAATAAGCTCAAATCCTTATCTTATAAAGATTTAAGGTCGATTTTGCTTTTTTCTTGCCATGATTGGATTTGAGCCTAATTTACCCTGTTTGAGCTAAATCCCTTTACTAGAAAGCAATACAAGCCAATTTTACCCATAAATTTGTTTAAGTCCCATTAAGAATAATTTTTTGCAGATGTCTAATCAATAGCCTTCCACCTTTTTTGCTAAGTTTAATAAATCCAGGAAAAAATAATTTAATTAAATTTATTCAATCCTTATTTTTTTATTTATCCTTATTTTTTTGCTTGTTTTCTAGTTGATAAGATTTGTAAATACTAGTAATCAAATAAAAAATTTCTTCAAAGTACATTTTACTTTGTAGCGACAAAATTCCTAAACTTATAAGTTGAATTGATAACATAAGTGTCATGCCACCCATAATAAAAGTATGGGGGGTGTGATAAAAAGCCTCTCTCACTGCATCAGTGGGGTCAGGAAATGGCACTTGTTGAGCTAATTGATAATAACTCCTAAAAACATGAATTAATACCCATATATTGGCATAACAAGACATCAGGAATAATATAATTCCTGGGATAACAAAAAACATGACTGGGCGAAATAAAAACCCAAAAATAATGATTACCCAAGTATGGGCTAATATTTTCATGCTCGATCGACGAGTTAGAGGTTTAGATATTGCTTTTTGGGGATGCCATTTTAAATATGCTGGTATTTCTTCAATTTTCGCCCTTAATATCCTAGCTTTATGAATTACTTCTGGGTTAATTTCCATGCCAGCACTTTTAAGATGTAGCGATCGCAAAAATATGCCATCATACGCTCTTACAACTCCTGTTAATGTCTTTAAATCTTGTTTTGCTGTCAATGCTAAAAAAATATTACCCCAAATACTTAACTCTTTTCTTAACCAAGGAACATTTGATATTTTTCCACCTTTCATATAAGGGGAAGCTACCACGACTTTTGCTCTAGTTTCTACTATCTTACTCAAAAGTCTTTCTATATGATCTGGAGAATAACTTAAATCTAAATCTAGGGTAATAATATAATCTCCTCTGGAATTGTTAAAGCCATATTTTAATGCTTGACCCATACCAAAGTTAATCATATGATGCAATATGTAAACATTTTTTCTATTACTAGCAAACTCCTCGGCTATCTCTCCTGTGTCGTCTTTACTGCCATCATTAACTACTATCATTTCCCAATCATATTTATCTTCTAATGTCTCCATATATTGACAAATTATTTCTAAATTATTAGCAATAATTTCTGCTTCGTTATAAGCAGGAATAACTATTGTTACTAAAGGTTTATGATTTATATTTTTTATGCTTTTTTCTAACCTTGTTTTAGAATTTGATTGATAATAATTACTGGTCATAGCATTTAGACTTGGTTTGAGTTGTAATCAAAACTGTATGGGTAATTTTTTTCAAAATCGATAATTTAATCTTGGTGTTCCGACTAAAAGTCTGTATTTATTTTAAATCTATTTTGATAATTTTGCTGAAATTAAGATATCCCTTGATTAATTTTTCTGACATTGTATTCATAAATTTATTTACCATGTAAAATTTTATCAATTTTTACCCATTCAAATAGCTGATATAATTAAGATTATTATGGTTTATAGCATTCAATACCTCATCAAAATTTATATATTTACGCAGAATAATGCATATTGTTACAACTTAATTATATAGCTTAAATTTTAGATATGACACCACCGTGTACATTAATTTTAAATATTCACTATATAATTTATTTTGCATTATTAGTTATCAAATATTTTTTCATAAAAATTTATATCCATAACAATTTATATATATATTTAAGGCCAATATGGTAATGTGTTTAACTGCATATATCAGATTAACTCAAGATTTTTCAGATTATGTCTAAATTTAAAATATCTTAATAAAATCCAAATATAAATTTTATGTATAGTTTACTGAAGAAATATAAAGTTTATATAAAGAATCCTGAAAATTACACAAACAAGACAATTCAATATATGTAAATTTTACAAAAATAACATTGACAAAACTATGTTTTAATGTTAAGTTAATCAACTTATTAACAACTAAGACCATAATTTATCAGAATAAAAGCATCTAAATTAGGCTAGAATAGTGGGGAAACCCAACTAATTTATTTAATCTCATTACTTTAAATTGCTAGGGTACATCAGAAGTTTAACCCTTGATTATCAAGTTTAAATAAGGGGTCTGATGTACCCGACAAATTAGGTTTAGTGAAATAATTACCTAAATTTCCAGATTATTTATCATTAGTAATATCAAATAATTATTAATCTCCTGTTTGTATTTTGCTAAGTAAATCTTCAAAAGGTAGCCAATTATCTTCTTCTACAATTGGCTGCCAAATAGCTTCTATTTGTGGTCGTAATGGTATAGTTTTAGGGTTATAACGGCGTAAACATTGTGATATTTTATCTAATTCATCAGTT
>CAWUOF010000038.1:0-14704 GCA_963923765.1 uncultured bacterium
TATCAGCAACAGGTTTAGCTTGTTCTAATAAAACCCCGCTAATAATACCCCAAGACGAAGGTTTAATTAGGGGGTCTAATTGGGGAATTAAATCTATAATTATTTCTGCTAAGATATTGCAAACAATACCATCTAAAGGTTCTTCAACTATTTGTAGTAGGCGATCGACGCTGCCTAATTCTACTATTAAGCGATCGGGACTAATACCATTAATATCACGATTACTAAGAGCGGATCTAACTGCCAAGGGATCCGTATCAACAGCATAAATTTTATACGCCCCTAACAAAGCAGCACCAATAGATAAAATACCAGAACCACAACCAATATCAGCAACAATAGCTTTATTTTCGTCTGAAAAACCCAGGCGCATTTCTAAAGCTTCCAAACATAGCTGAGTAGTAGCATGGGTACCAGTACCAAAAGCTACTCCAGGGTCTAACTGCATTACCAAACGTTCAGTATCGGTTGGCAAAGATAACCAAGAAGGATTAATTAAAAATAAATCGCCGATTTCTTGAGGTTGCCAATATTGTTTCCAACCACTTGCCCAATCTTCTTCATCAATCAAATTCCACTGCATAGCCGGAATTGATTGACCAAAAATTAAAGCATCTTGATGCAGCCATAAAGACAAAGCTGCTAAATCCAGTAATTGGGCTTGTTCTTGCGGTAAATAAGCACAGATCAGGCAGGAATGTCCTCTGATTTCACTAGAGTTACCTTTACAGCCAAAATCTTCTAGCCGCCAGAAGATGACATCTTCTAACACTGGATCGCAGAGAACTTGAATTTCCCACCAGCTATAGGCCATAGTTTATATATTACAAATTAGAATCAAAATTAAGAACTTAAGCAAACAAACCGAGGGTGCGATCGAATCGATCGAGAATTTATCAACAATTAAAACCAAGATACTTACAAATATAATGGATGAAACCGGGGGAAAATCCCCCCGGATAATCTAATTATTGAATTTTTACAAAGTCACCGTGTAAGCATCTCTAATGCCGGGAACTTTGGTAATTTCTGCTAAAATTCCGTCGGGTAAAGGATCGTCAAGACTCAGTACCATTACTGCATCACCACGCACGATTTTGCGTCCCACCTGCATACTAGCGATATTGACATTAAAGCTACCCAACAGCGAACCGATTTTACCGATAATTCCTGGCATATCTCGGTGCAGGGTAAACAGCATATGGTGGGTGGGAGGAACGTTAATAGGAAAATCATCAACATCAGTAATGTGAATTTCCCCATCTCCTAGCAAAGCACCAGTAACGGAATGCTCCCCTAGAGGGCCTTTTGCTTCCAGGTGCAGAGAACCAGCATAATCTCGGATAGAAGCATCTCGTGTTTCAATGACGCGGATACCACGTTCTTTAGCTTCAATACTGGCATTAACATAGTTAACCCGTTCGCGCAAAGCTTGAGAAAGTAACCCCTTCAAAGATGCTACCACCACAGGGCGGCTTTCTGTATTGGCTAAATCTCCCTGCATTCGTACATTTAACCATTCCACTCGTCCGCCGGCTAATTGGCTAACCAAATTACCCAGGGTTTCTGCAAGTTGCAAGTAGGGGCGGAGTTTATCCAGGGCATCAGGATATAAACCAGGAATGTTAACAGCAGATCGGGCAGGTAAGCCCAGCAGCACATCTCGAATTTGTTCGGCTACATCAATAGCTACATTAATTTGGGCTTCTGCGGTGGAGGCCCCCAGGTGAGGAGTGAGTACGATTTGCTGACCTAATTTTAGTAGGGGTGATTCTCCTACGGGTTCGCGATCGAACACATCTAAAGCTGCACCTGCTATTTGTCCTTTTTCCAAGGCTTCTGCTAAAGCTTCTTCGTTAATGATGCCACCTCTAGCACAGTTAATAATGCGAGCAGTGGGCTTCATTTTGGCCAGAGTTTCGGCATTAATTAGATTAGTGGTTTCTGGGGTTTTGGGAATATGTAGGGTAATATAATCCGATTCCCGAAACAGTAAATCCATATCTACTAAACGACAGCCTAATTGTTCGGCGCGTTCGGTGGAAATAAATGGATCATAAGCTAATAACTTCATTCCCATTGCCTTAGCAGCAGTGGCTACATGGGAACCAATTTTTCCTAACCCTACAATTCCCAGAGTTTTTTTGTACACCTCTGTTCCTGTAAAGCGGTTTCTTTCCCATTTACCACTTTTTACTGATACGCTGGCATCGGGAATGTAACGGGAAAGGGCTAACATCATGGCGATCGCGTGTTCTGCCGCCGCAATGGTATTACCTTCTGGGGAATTCACCACCACAATTCCTTTCCGGGTGGCTGCTGGCACATCGACATTATCGACTCCTACACCAGCCCGCCCAATAATTTTTAGCTGATTGCCAGCTTCGATGATTTCTTCCGTGACGCGAGTTCCGGATCGGATCATTAAAGCGTCATATTCCGGAATTATTCGGATCAATTCTTCCACAGGTAGGCCCGTTTTTATGTCTACCTGGGCTACCTGGGAAAGTATATCTATTCCAGCTTGGTCTATTGAATCAGAAACGAGAACCTTTGGCATGATTGGCAGCTTCTTTGCTATCGCGAAGATAATATCCCCAACACTTGTAAAAATGGTAGGGTCAAATATCATACCGTTACTCAAAACTCTTGCCAATCTACTCTATAGCCTCAAAGCTTCTGGGGTAAAATGTACGAGTTTTTGATTTTTTAGTGAGTTACCCACTAAAGGCATTAACGGCTATGCCTTGATTTTTTAGTCCCAGACCAGGGCGATCGAACTACCCCACTTCATCTAAAAGTAATAGTTCAGCTTTCTATGCTAGTATCGGCCCTTAACTGGCTCCTACTTTCCATCCTACAGCAGAAATTACCTTGAATGTCAGCTTTAAGGCTCTCGGTTTCACCGATAAGATGAAAAGCTGACCAGCATATAAACAGCGAAGCACAGCTAATATTCTGGAGAATCTTGGTTCTCCACATACTTTCTATATCCTTAGCAGTTTGTACAGTGAGATGATATAACGATATAATACAATAACACATTGAGAGGTCGGGTCAATGCGAGTCATAGAGTTTAAAGTTAAAGCCGCACAACAGCAACAACTAGCTATCCTAGAAGCGATTAGAACAGGGCAGTTCATTCGGAATAAATGCCTTAGACTCTGGATGGATTCTCACCAAGAAAATAAGGTAAATTATGCTTCTTTATGTAAATTTGTCACAGAATTAAGTAATGACTCTGAATTTCCTTATGTAGGCAATCTTAACTCTATGGCTAGACAAGCATCAGCAGAAAGGGCTTGGGAAGCTATATCTCGTTTTTATGATAATTGTAAGCGGAATAAAGCCGGTTTGAAAGGCTATCCTAAATTCAAAAATTTCTCAAGGTCTGTGGAGTACAAAACTTCGGGATGGGAATTATCAGAAGATAAAAAGTATATCAATATAACCGATAAAAACGGGATAGGTAAATTAAAACTAATCGGCACTTTTAACCGTGATATTCTTGATAAGTCTTCCATCAAAAGAGTTAGGATGATTAAAAGAGCAGATGGTTTCTATTGCCAATTTTTTTTAGACATTGAGCGAGTAGAACCTCTTAACTATACAAGAAAAGAAATAGGGATTGACTTAGGGTTAAACCATTTTTTAACTGACTCCAATGGAGAAAAAGTAAATAACCCTCGCTTTCTTCGTAAAGCCCAGAAGCGTTTAAAGAAGGCTCAACGTAAGTTATCTAAAAAGAGAAAGGGTAGCAAAAAGAGGTTAAAACAGAAATCTAAAGTAGCCCGCCTTCATCTCAAAGTTTCCAGACAACGTAAAGATTTTGCCATCAAGACAGCAAAAGCGTTAATCTAATCTAACGATTTGGTAGTCTATGAAAACTCTTAATCTCTCGCATGAGCGCGATGGGAGGGTCAATCAATAAAAAATCTATTATCATACAAACCCAAATTGGTAAACATTTTATTACCAATAAAATTCTTTAACTATTAGATAAAAATACTACCGCAAACTTAAATTTTAAATATTTTAATATCCATGATATTATGCAGGGATTAGTAAGGTTAGTTATAACCTACCCTTTTCAGAAATTAAAATCGAAATTATGAACTATCTTGTTGCTGTACTAAGCGATCGAATTGCCGCCGAAGCTGCTTACTGTGCTCTCGAAAAAGAAGGCTTACCCATGCCACAAATCTCTATTCTCGGCAGAGGTTATAAAAGCGCTGATGAATATGGTTTAATTGACCCTAATGAAACCGCCCGTAAACAAGCAAAATTAATGGCCACTTGGTTAGTACCTTTTGGCTTTGCTGCTGGCTTAACTTTTAGTTTAATTACTAATCTCAATACTTTTGCCTGGGCTGGTGAAATAGGTAATCATATTATTGGCGGTTTATTAGGTGCTATTTCTGGTGCAATGGGTAGTTTTTTTGTCGGTGGTGGTGTCGGTTTAGTTTTTGGTGGCGGTGACTCTTTACCCTATCGTAACCGCCTCAATGCTGGTAAATATTTGATTGTAGTTAAAGGTTCTGATAGTTTAATTCGCCAAGCTACTAATCTATTGCGCCAATTTAATCCAGAAAATATCCAAGGCTATGCTGATGAAATGTAATATTATGTAATTTTCCCCTTCTGCGGGAAATTTTCCCTATAATTATTAACGGCTTTCCTATCAGGATATGCCGTTTATTTTTTCCTTAATTTTTAATCCTTTCTTTCCGGCATAAAAAACCGTTGTTGTGCTTTAGCACCCCAAATATATCCAAAAATTATCAAGTTATTGCCGGAGTAAAAAACCGTTGTTGTGCTTTAGCACCCCAAATAATATCCCAAAATTATCAAGTTATTGCCGGAGTAAAAAACCGTTGTTGTGCTTTATCACCTCGAATAATATCCAAAAATTATAAACATTTGTATAGTTAACCTATTCTTTTTTTCCTGTTAGCTTTAGACAAAAATAAAGATTGCTGGATTTTGCAGCAATCATAATGTAACAAAATGTTAACAATTTTTGATATTACTTTTTTTCAGTGGGTAACATTTTCTGATGGTACCTAGTAATTGTTCACGACGAACATAATGCACTTTTGTTACGTCCAACTATTGAAAACGCTAATATGAAAATTGGCCGCATTTTCTTAAACTAAAGTTTCAGTTGGCGAATCATTTTTCTGATTACCTCGGTTTTTGATAGGCGTTTGTTAGCACAATAAGTTTCCAATAAATCTAACTCGATCGACGGCAACCGAATTGTTAGTATTTTATCCGAAAGGGGTTTTGTCCTGGCCATAAATTGTTAAATTGTTAATCATGTATTAAATTTGTACAATTTTAGCTATCATATTGCAATAAATTTTAGGTAGAAATAATGTATAATTTTGTAACAAAAATCATATAATAATAGTACAATTGATAAAAATCCTCGGCTAGTTTACCCATAATTTAATTGTAGGGGTTAAACTTATGATAAATATATGATATTTATAGATAAATCAAAAAATAGGGGGTTGTTTATTCTTAATACCCCTATAGTTAATATAAATTTGGCTAAATTCATTTAAATCACAAAAAAGTAAAATAAATGTCATCAACTTGGACAAGCGAACAAATTCTAGCAATGGCTCCCGATGCCAGTTCCGCCAAGAATGGCCAAGGTTTAGCCAATCCCCGTAAATGGGTAACATTAGGATATGACGATCGAGCTATTTGGGGTGAATGTCAAGGCAGCGGCAGTAAACCATATCAAACTCAAATAGACTTAAAAGAAATAGCCTTTAAATGCAGTTGTCCTAGTCGCAAATTTCCCTGTAAACACGGTTTAGGATTATTTTTAATTTTTGCAACTCAACCATCTATTTTTAACCAAAATCTAGCCCCAAATTGGGTAAATACCTGGATAAATAATCGCACTGAAAAACAAGATCAAAAAACTGAAACTATAGCTAAAGATCAATCACCAGAAGCTGAAGCTAAACGTGCTGCTAAACAAGCTAAAACTATCGCCCAAAGACAAGATAAAGTAGCATCGGGAATACAAGAGTTAGATATATGGCTGCGGGATATTGTGCGCCAAGGTTTAGCGGCAGTGCAAGGACAACCTTATAGTTTTTGGGATGGTGTAGCAGCCCGCATGGTAGATGCTCAAGCACGTTTAATTGCTCGCAATTTACGCATAATGGGTAGTGTTGCCGCTAGTGGAGAAGGATGGCAAGAAAAATTATTAGAACGTTTGGGAAAATTGCATTTATTAGTAGAAGGATATAAACGTTTAGAAACTTTACCGCCTGATATAAAAGCTGAAATTTTAGCTAATATTGATTGGCAGTTTCAACAGGAACCCCTAGAATCAGCTAAAGTATGCGATCGCTGGTTAGTTTTAGGACAAATTATCAACGATATTGAGGGCGAAAAAGATTTATTACAGCAGCGAACTTGGCTATGGGGTATAAACAGCGATCGGCCTGCTTTACTCTTAGAATCTGCCTATAGTAAAGCACCCCAATTTGATAAAAGCTTTGTTCCTGGTTATGGTTGGGAAGGTGAAATATATTTTTATCAAAGTACATATCCCCTCCGAGGTATATTTAAAAATCGTTCCCATAACTTTAAATTAGAAACCTTTCCCGGATATAATACTATTAATTCTATGAAAAAATCCTATGCTAATGCTATTGCCCTTAATCCTTGGTTAAATGATTTCCCTATAGCTTTAAAAAATGTAAATATCTTACAATATAATAATACTTGGATGTTACGCGATACAGAAGATTTTTTACTGCCTATTCTTCCTAATTTTTCCCAAGGATGGCATTTACTAGCTCTCAGTGGTGGACATTCTTTTGCTATATTTGGCGAATGGAATGGTGATTATTTACGACCTTTTAGTGCCTATTGTACAGGTGAATTTATGAGTTTTTCTTAATTAAAACCTTTGTAGCGCTTCGCGCTTAGTGCAATATAAACAAAACCACTAAATTTTTCCTGATAAAATAGCATAATTAAACTTAAAAATTAAAAATTTTGTCACTTAAAACTGGATAAATATATTTGATTATGACCATTATAAATATTTGGCAAGAAATTATTACTACTGCCCTAGTAGGTACAGAAAAACAAACTTTATCTCTGACGATAAATGATAACCAATTAGGAAAATTATTAAACAAATTAAATTCCCAGTTAGCAGTTAATGATAAAGCTGGTGTTTTACTCAGTGCAGTAGCAGCAATTTCTCTTTATAAACGGAGTGGCAATTTATCCTTAAAAGCAAATTTAATCAAAAATTTAACTAGCATAGAAGCCTGTGAAATAACAGACTTACCCTATTGTAATAGTCGGGCTAGTGAGTATTTAGCCTGGATGTTAAAAGGAGAACATAGAGAAATTTTACGGGAGTGGTTAACTAAAGTAAAATTAACCGGAAAAAGAGTACCAGAAAAGTATTTACCAGATCTATTAGATTTAGGTAAAAAAGAAAGTAAATTACAGGATTTTATATTACCAGTATTAGGAAAACGTGGACGATGGTTAGCCAAACAAAATCCTGATTGGACTTACGCCCTAGAAGTAAATTCAGAAGAAAGCTGGGTAAATGGTAATAGCCAGGAAAGACGATTATTTTTAAAAAAATTACGCAGTGAAGATCCCCATCAAGCTAGGGAATTAATACAAGAAACTTTTAGTAAAGAGAATGCCGCAGATCGATCGAGTTTTTTACAAACACTAGAGATAGGTTTAAGTAAAGAAGATGAAGAATTTTTAGAAAAAGCTTTAGGCGATCGATCTAAAGAAGTAAAACGCACAGCCGCCAATTTATTATCAAAACTTCCTGAGTCTAAATTATGTCAACGCATGATAGCACGAGTACAACCATTATTACAATTACAAGGCGAAACTATTAATATTACTTTACCAGAAGTATGTGATGCAGAAATGATGCGAGATGGTATAGAGTCGATGAATTCTCCAGGCAATTTAAGTGATAAAAGTTGGTGGTTAATGCAAATGTTAGGGGCAGTACCTTTAAATATTTGGCAGGAAAATTGGCAGATTAAAATAAACAATTTAAAATTATTAATAATGGCAGCTTGTAATAGCGATTTTTCTGATAGTTTATTAGGAGGTTGGGTGCTGGCGGTGCAAAGATTTCGTGATGAAAATTGGGCGGAAGCTTTATTATCTGCATGGCCGAATAAAATTGATTATAAACAAATGCAATTAATTTTACCAGTATTAAATATTGATAGACAGGAAGCTTTTGCTATAACAGTTTTACAGCGCGATCGACAGCTTCCCGCAGGACAAAGGTTAGCATCTAAGTTATTATATCAATATAAATATACTTGGAGTATTAATTTAACCCGTGCTGTCCTAGATTTTTTAGTTTTGCAAATTACCGATACCTCAAATAATTATGATTGGGAATTTCGATCGGGTCTAAAACATTTCGCTTGTTATATGAATTTACAAATATTGCCAGAAACATCTACCCTAGTATCAGCTAATTTAAAACTAAATAATGTTTGGACTAAAGAAGTTATAGATGAATTTATAAATATATTACAGTTTCGGCGTGATATGTTAGCTGGTTTTGAGGAATAATGAGTTTATGTATTTTCGAGCATGGTTTTTTACTATATAACTACAACATTTTTTAATTATTTAAATTACTAAATAGCCATTTAGATATTTTTATACTGTATTGTTAAATATTGTTAAATATTATTGCTTCCCGATAAGAGCAACTATCTAAATTAGGCAAATATTGTTATACTTAATTACACACATTTAAGTAATTATATCTAAAATAATATTTATGAAATCTACTCAAGCTTGTCGTTTTTGTGAAGGTCAAGGATACATAGAAATTAGAGATTGCACAGGGGAAATTCAACGACAAGAAACCTGCTCTTATTGTCGTGGCACAGGACAAATAGAAACCGAAATTGCCGAAATAAAATCAACTACTCAAGTAATTAAAAGTATTATTGATAAATAAAATTATCCTCATTGTATCATCAAATTATCCTAATTTTGTTTGATTACATTTTGGGGAAAGCATCGGTAAAGGGAATTTTACTAGGAAGAGCGGAGATTATCCAACAGTTAAACTAAATAACCATAAACTAAAAAACGTTAATTAATCCTGAGATTATTTTGGGGAAGTTTGAGCATTTAGCCTTTGGTTTAACTCTCTAGTGCGTCGAGAAAGTAACCTAATGATATTAACAGCAATTCCTGGAGTTTCGTCTATAGCATCATAAAGTTGTTGTTGAGTTAACATCAAACATTCACAATTTTCCAGAGTTGTAACTGTAGCAGAGCGAGGTTCAGCATCAAACAGAGACATTTCGCCAAAACAGGCACCTTGTTCTAGTCTAGCCAATTCTCGATCGCTTAAATGCACCTTAACTCTACCAGAAACCACAATATAAAGAGATCTACCTTCTTGTCCTTCTGTAAAAATTGCATGATTTGCCGGAAATGATAACTCATCCATTACCGATGCGAGTCGTACCAGAAAATCATCCCGTAATTCCTTAAAAATCGGTACTCCCCTGACAAATAATAATCGTTCAACGCTAGTTAGCATAATAGTTAATACTTAATACTTACTTGTGATTTTTTAGTGGTGATTTTTTAGTGGTGATTTTTTACTTATTTATTTTTGGATAACGGCTAATAACTAATAAAAATCAGTTATTGACCATTATCAAACCGTCATCATAGATGATTGATAATTAAAAATCCAAATTTTATGTCTACGATTCATCAACTAGCACCCATTGTTTATTTTTCCATAAATTATTAGACAAAGATTAACTTATATTTAAGTAGTTTCAAAACCTGTTAAACCAGTAAAATCAGTATTAGACCTAATTCCAGATTTACTAGAGGACTGGGGATAATTTTCTCGATCGGGTAATCCCAATTCAGCAATCATCTGTTTTACTTGAGCCGACACCAACTTATCTGGATCTTTTTTCAACATAGGCAATAATTTCATCAGAGCTCTAGGAGAAACAACGCGCAAATAAGCCAGCACAGCCTCTCGGACAAAACCTCGTGGATGACGCAGACAAGCCAAAATTTGGTCAGCAGTCAAACCCCAACGAGCGGCCCTGGATACATGAAAACAGCAAGCCAAAGGCCAATCACACAAAAATTGTCGTAATTCCAGTAAATGACGAATTCTTTCCAGGGGATCCATGGGGCGATATATCATCAAATCAGTTAGACTTTGGATTTTTTCTTTATAAAGGAGCATTTCTCGAGCTCGATCGCCACGATCTAAAACCCTTAGCAAAGCTCTTTTGCTGGGAATATCGACAGTATTATCTAAAATTTCCAATCCTCTAGCTATATTACCTACAGAATCAGATTGCAAATTAAAAGCAGCCGCTTGAATACTACTAAGAGGATAGAGAAATTTCATCAACAAAAATAATCTATCTACAGCATCAGCCTCCAAATCTCGTAACGCCCGTCTTAATAAATCAGCTTCCCGTACCTGTAAAACTTCCGGTTGTAAATCCAGCAAGGCCGAATAAATTTGACCTAAAAACATCAGTTCTTGGTCAATTAAAGTTTCCATTCCACTACGGCCCACGCGATCTAAAACCCCTTCAATGCCTACTTCTCCAGGCATTTTTACCAGAATGCGGAGGATATTGCGTCGATTTGTGCCCCAAGCATTAATTAAATGACCGATTAAAGCATCGATCGCTTCTTTTGTACCAATTTGGCCGATAGTATTCCAAGCATACATTCTGACCAAATCCGGTTTATGATTATCTTCTCCAAGTTCCACTAACAAGGGTATAGAATCATTTTGTAATTTCACCAAAGCTTGCATAGCTGCTTCGCGAGTTGGTTTATAGTACAGTCCCCGTAACAGAGCCGGATAATATTCTTCTAAATGGGCTGATGCAATAACTTCTAGTAAAGAGCAGCGTACTTTCAGAGATTCATCTTGTAACAGTCCAGGGATATGTAATCGTAATGCCTGCAAATAATCAGCATCACCCAAGGCGCGAGTACCCATTACCCTTTCTTGTTCGCGCTGGTGAGTAAGCATTTTGCGTAGGGTATTAGTAGCCTCTGCTTTTTGATCACGGTTTCCCGATCGCATAATTAAGGAAGCTGCCGTTCCTCGTACTACTGGATCTACTTCTGGTTGTAAATAGGGACGTAATTGCTGAATATCTGGATTTGCTTCTGTTAGCCAGATATAGCGTAATGCTAATGCTAAAACTTCTGGCGGTAAAGCTTTTTCTATTAAACTTCGTACTTTTGGTAAATATTCTGGATTGCGATCGTTCATCATCGTTTCCAGACTTTGACGCTGTAAAGCTGGGGATAGATGGGGTAATAGGGGGGCTAAAACCTCACTGACATGGTTAGGATCTATTTTATTAAGTAATTCTATACAAGAGCGTTTATCGTCTTCTCTTCCTGGTTGTTCTAATTTTTCTAATACAGTGCGTTTAAGTACCCGTAAATCCACATCCGAGACACCTAGACGACCCCGTTCAGCACTAGACACTAACAATCCCACATAGCGCGATCGCAGTACCCACACTACCAGCAGCCACAGAACTGCTAACACTGCAATTATTGCTACAAATACCAAACTTTGGAGATCTTCAAACTGTTGTTTATCTGTGACAGTAATAAATTTTTTAGATAGTGCAATAATTCCTAAAATTGTTAATCCCGTAAAACCTGTTGATAGTGGTTCTGCTACTCCATTTACTAGGGCTTGTACCCCTGATCTAATTGTATCTGGAATCGGCTGAAACAAAACTGGTCCAGTAGTTTTAATTAAAGTATAATGTAGTAATTCATCAAAAAATCTCAATCCGATTAATCCCATAAAAACCGGAAAGAATTTAAATATAAAAGCACCAAATATCGAAACCAATCCTACTATCCCAATTGCTGTGGGTAGTAACATTGCTGTGACAAATACTCCAATCCTCTCTACTAATCGACTGGAGATAAACCACTGCATTCCCACTTCACAGATGCCTAAAGAACCGTTAAAAACTCCTAAAAAACTAGCTATTCCTGCCGCACCTTGGGAGTTTTCTTCTACTTGGTTTAGAAATTGGAATTCCACCATTATGTAGACTATTTCTGCCAAAACAAAGAAAGTTACCAGGGGAATTACATAACGTTGAAATGGTCCTTTTAATCTGCGACTACTAAAATCTTGTTGTTCTTCATCTGGTATCCATCGTGAATTATCGGGAAAGGATTGCTCATAGTTTTCGCTAATATAAAATAATATGCTTGCGCCGATCGCGACTGCCAAAGAAGAAACAATAGTTACATTTTTTAAATCTACTAATTTCAGTAGCAATGGCAGAGAAAAACCACTAACTACATCTGCAACTAATAACCCACTACTAACCAGGGGATAAGTACGTTTAATTTCACGAATATTAAATAATTGATTAGATGTAATAGATGTATTTAAATCGTTTAGTACACTACTCGCCAACACCCATAACCACATCAAAAACACTGTAACGGCAGCAACTTTTAACCCGCCTATACTTATTGTTTCTAACCCCAAACCAAAACGAAATAACATTAATGGAGATGCTATCAGCAAAGCAATGCCCACTATTACCCGTCTTAGAGGTAATATTTTTTGTAACCAAGAATAAACAAATCCTAAGCTTGTGCCAATTACAGCACTAGCTATATAAATATAGGGTAGTTTATCTGAACCGTATTCATCTAAAAATAAACCTACGGTACTTAGCTCTAGCCAGAGCAACCCCACCGAAGTGATGGTATAGACAGAAAACATTAGTAGTGTTCGTTCACCTTCTTCAGGCCGGAGGTTCACTAACCGCAGTATTTCTCTTACCAATGTGCCTTTAATAAACCGCTGATTTTTTAGTTCCATGCAGTGTAGATTTCCCCTGTCCTAGCTGTCGGCTGATATATCATCTAAACAGGAATAGTTAGAAATTATCATCTAAAAAATTTAAGATTAGGCTTTTTACATTAGAAAGGTCAACATCCCAGGCCAAAATTACTTAAGCTTTGACCTGTGGTATGTAGAGATCGCTTCCTTGATATTATCTTACCTTTGTTCAATCATCACTAATTTTATTATTAAAAAAGCTAGTGCCAGAGCATTTTTCTAGTTGCTGCTACTGAGTTTTGTTGCAAAACCCCTCCAACATACCTAGTTTTTTATCTAGCTACCAGCATATTTTATTGGGTATTTGTATCTTATCCAAAAACCTAGAGGTAAGAACGGATATAGCTGAAATTTATGCCCCAATTCGGGTAACTGGGACATCAGAAGGAGAAAGGAACTTTGGCAGTATTTATACTTCCAGCAAGTTGCATAAGTTAAGTGCTTTTTACCTTACCCACATATATCTTACCCTAGTCTTCCACCTTCTTTTTTTCCCAGTAGGCGTAATTTACACCCTAGATTTTGCTACTGCCCCATCTTTACCCTAATTATTTCTTAGGAGATAGCAACATCATCATACTACGGCCTTCTTTCTTGGGTGCTTGTTGCACCTCTGCCACTTCCTGCAAGTCAGTTGCCATTCTTTTTAACAATTCCTCGGCCAAATCACTATGTTGAATTTCCCGGCCTCGAAACATAATAGTTGCTTTCACTTTATCACCGGCTTTGAGAAAGCGATCGGCTTGATTCAGGCGCACTTTATAATCATGCTCCTCAATCTTATAGCGCATTTTCACTTCCTTTACATCTGCCGTATGCTGCTTTTTCTTGGCTTCCCGTGCTTTTTTCTCTTGTTCAAATTTAAATTTGCCATAGTCCATGATGCGGCAAACCGGTGGATCGGCCTTATCACTGACGAGAACTAAATCTAGTTCTTTTTCTATGGCTATGCGTTGAGCCTCTTGGGGAGTCAATATTCCCAGTTGCTCACCATCGGTACCAATGACCCGAATTTTAGGAAAGCGAATTAATTCGTTGATTTGGGGTAAGTTATTACGATTTTGTCTTTTTTCAATCACAGGCATTATTGGTTATACAGCTTTTGGGTGAACTAGCCCCGATAAATCGAGGGCTTCCTATTGGGTATGGAATTGCCTTAAAACAGATATACATCTGTAATATTGATTTTACATCCCCTCGCTAAGTCGGTATTGTACTTTGCAAGAGTGATAATATCCGTAAGGCTTTCTCTACATAGAGATATCTTAAATTTATTTTTCCTACTAACTAATCAACTTTTTTCTTTATATATTCCTCCTTAACTTTTTCTAAAAAATCATAATTTTGCTTAAGCTTCATACGAAGCTTATGTTTAGCCAATTGTTTAAGATTATCAGATTTTAATTTATAAAAAATCCCCGCAAAATTTAATCTTAAATCAATAGCGATCGTTTTGATATCCTGCGGATTGCCTGGGTACAGGTTACTTGAGTAGGTATATCTTTCACTTTATTTCATAAAATAAATATTTAATGTTTACTATCGATTTATTAGATATAGTGACTGTTTTAATATTTTTTATCCATTTTCGATCGCCAATATTACCACCGACTAATTCATCTAAACTTAGCAATCTTCAACCATTATTTATCTATTACAACTAGATAACTAATTAATAACTAATTAAGTTGTAATTTTAGTTAAATTTGTTAGTTTTACTAAGTAATTTTTTATGAGCATCAGATATTTTTAAGG
>CAWUOF010000039.1:0-14521 GCA_963923765.1 uncultured bacterium
ATAATTTAGTTTCCTGGAATATTTATGTTAATTCTTCTGATTTTTGCGATCGCCTTTGTCAAGGGTTTAATAGCCTATATTATTGGAGTGACAGTTGCTTTAGTATTATGGTTAATTGGTAAAATCTTTAATTTATCTATTAATGTATGGCTACGCTGGGGAACGGGAACTTTTGTAGTAATATTATATAGTTTAAAAATGATGAGTAAAAAGCCTTTAGAAAATATGGGTTATGGAATTATTCAATATTGGAGTGAGGGAATTTGTTATGTTTTAGCAGTAGTATTGTTAATAATTACAGGTATTTTAATTGGAATTACCCGGACAGTGATTAAATAATTTTTTGATATTTACTTATTAAGCATAATTGCATTTATCGAGACTTAAACAAAAATGATATATTGTCAACCGTTGTTGCGCTTTTAGCGCTAAAATCGACTATGAAGCAAAATTATAGATATTTGGTACTGTTAAGATAATTGCTACACCCTAGAAACCAGGTTTTTTCAAAAAGCTTGGTTTCTTTCTATTATTTTAAAGATAACCAATCTTGCCACCATTTAGATTTTTTTATTAATCCTAATAATTACAGTAAGGGAATTACCCCTACTGTAATCTTACCCAAAAAAATGTATTACAACCTATTTATTATAGCTCTATCCAGCTAACTTTTTTATAGCGTTTTCTAAATTGGTTGTTAATAGTTGACCGCCTTGTTTTGGAGGCTGGTTACAATAATCACCTACTGCTAGTGGGGAACCTATATTAACTGTAACTCCACAACCTTTAGTAGGAATTATTTCGCCGTAAGTAATGCTGATGGGAACTATTTTAATGTTTAAATTGGGGTGTGTAGATTCGGCAGTAATGGCTAAACGGGCCATACCCGGTTTGAGGGAATGTACTTCGCCGTCTTGAAAAATGCCGCCTTCAGGAAAGATGACTAACATTTGCTCTTCTAATAATAATTCGATGCTATGGCGGAGACTAGCGATCGCGGGGCGACGTAGATCTACAGGAAACCCTCCTAAATGCCGAATAAACCAGCCTTGCACTCCCATCATTTCGGTATGTGTCACCATAAACCGCAGATCGCGCCCCGTGACCCGTCTACCTGTAGCATATCCCAATACTAATGGATCCCAGCGCGATCGATGGGTAGGTGCCAGCATTACTGGCCCAGAAGTGGGGATATTTTCTTGACCGTTGACTTCTATTTTTCCTAAATAAAAAGGTAGTACAATATCGCAAGCTAAAAAATAGATAAAAGGTGCCAACCAAGGGGATATTTGAGATGGTTTTGACACTATTTCAGTTGAATTTAAGTTATTGGCAGAATTTTCGGAGGAATTTAATTCCATAAGGACATTAGTATTATTTTTTTAAATTTTATACTTTTTAGATGTTTGATTACCTTGGTAAGAGACAGTTTTAAAATTGTCAAGGTGTTGTTTATCAGTTATCTCAGTTATCATGGCGTTTTTTTTGTCTGTGCTGACTAAACCAGGTTTGTAACTGTTGACGACAGTCTGATTCTAAGATACCACCTATTACAGGTAAACTGTGATAGGAACAGGAACTATCTGGTATATTTAATACAGTCCGAATTGCACCAGTTTTAGGATCATCGGCGCCATACACTAGTAAACCTAATCTAGCTTGTACGATCGCCCCTGCACACATGGGGCAAGGTTCCAAGGTAACATATAGAGTACATTGATTTAAATGCCAATTTTGTAATACTTTTCCTGCGGTTCTAATGGCTATAATTTCTGCATGGGCTGTAGGATCTTTATCTCTTTCTTTGCGATTTTCGGCTGCGGCGATTAATTTACCTTCGGAGTTAATAATAATGGCACCTACTGGTATTTCTCCAGCTTCGATCGCCTTATTTGCTAATTCTATAGCTTGACTCATCCAGTATTTATGATGCAAATAAGTAGGATTATTTATCATCATTTTTTTTCAAGGTGTTTTTGGTATTGGGCAGGGGGAATAGGTGCAGAAAAATACTGGATGGTTTTTTCCTAATATTTGCTGGATTTGATGTTAATTTTCTGCTGCACATAAAAGCGGTTCTAATTTGCCTTCTCCATCTAGTTTATATAAATCATCACAACCGCCAATATGTTGATTATTGATAAAAATTTGTGGTACGGTGCGTCTGCCATTGGCTCTTTCAGCCATTTTTATTCTGGCTGCTCCATCACCATCAATTTTATATTCAGTGTATTTAACACCTTTCCACCAAAGTAATAATTTTGCCCGAATACAGTAGGGGCAAGTTTGCCAAGTATATATTTCTACATTGGCTTTAATGCGATCGGGATGACGATTAAAAAGAGGATTGAGAAAATCTAGCATTTGTTTATTTTAGTTATTTTTTGTTTACTTGTAATTGCGGATATCTCAAGATATGATTATTATAAATTAACTATTAATTATTCGCAAGAGATTTTTAATTATAAATATTTAACAGTAGGATATTAAATTGGCCATAATTGGGTGATTTTGATTGTCTAGGATATTATTTTTATAACTTTTGGGCAAATTTGCTAAAATTGGGCCAAATTCTCAGGGATTTCTTAGTAGCGATCGTCTCTATTAATATTTTTATAGTTAAATTTTATACAAAAATATAAATTTTCTTATGCTAAGTTCCCTCAATTATTGTAGGATATAACCTCTTACAATTTTATTTACAAAAAAGCTCTCTCACCATCATTTCTTTTCCAATTGAAGGGACTCACTAAACAAATGCAAAAAAATTTCCGGTATATTTTACCAACAATTCCCACCTTATTAACTTTACAACTGCTGGGTATAAATTCGATCGCCACTGCTGGAGAAGTTAAAAAAAATAACGATATTGGCAATCAGCCAAAAATTCAAAAAAACCTAGCAATACCAACTTATTCTAGCACCAAAAATCCCCTAGAAACCACATCAGAAAATGAAGAAAATATCGAAGATAATTTAATTAGCAGAAGTGCGGATGGCAAAGTAACATCTGTTTCGGAACTATCAGATGTACAACCAACAGACTGGGCATTTCAAGCTTTACAATCTTTAGTAGAACGTTATGGATGTATAGCAGGATATCCTGATGGTACATTTCGAGGAAACCGAGCATTAACTCGTTACGAATTTGCCGCAGGTTTAAATGCCTGTATGGATAAAATTAGTGAATTAATAGGAGCCAACGCAGGAGGAGTAAAAAAAGAAGATTTAAATAAACTACAAAAGTTACAGGAGCAATTTGCTACTGAATTAGCAACATTACGAGGCAGGGTAGATAAATTAGAAGCGCGGACTGCCCAATTAGAATCCCAACAGTTTTCTACTACAACTAAACTATATGGTTTAGCTTTCTTTAATCTTACAGGTGCAACAGCAAGCGATCGCGTCCAAAGGGAACCGGGGCGGCGTATTGGCAGTGTACCAGTAGTTGAAAAAGTAGGAGATCCAAGCACTACTTTAAGCGGTTTAGCTTGGTTAACTTTAAAAAGTTCCTTCACAGGTAAAGACACACTTACCACCCAATTAGCTGTAGGTAACGGCACTTCACCAGCTAATGTTTTTACTTCGGCTGGTCAGTTTAATACTACAGGTGTACCCTATTTTGATCAAACTGCTGGCGCTAACATTAATGAAGTAATTTTGCGGGAATTATCCTATAAATTCCCCATCGGAGATAAAGTACAAGTTACTGTCGGGCCTCGAATTAACTGGTATGCAAATTTTGACTTTAATGCTTTCACATATCCTGTTAATGGTACTAGTAGTTTTAATTCCATTAACGGTACTTTCTTGGCAGCAACAAAACGCGGTGCTGGTGCAGTAGTAGCATGGCTACCAACCAAACAAATAGAATTCCGTGCTGGGTATTTAGGGGAAAGTTTAGAATTTACCAATAATAACTCTTCTGCTAATCCCAATACAGGGTTATTTAAAGGTACTAATACCATCACAGCCGAATTAACCTTTAAACCTAGCCAAAAATCTAATCTGCGGTTTTTGTATCAACGATCTAATCTAAATCGAAATAGCGACGGACAAATTAGTTATCTACCAATTTTTGGGGTAGCAGATGATGGTTTTGGCGGACGGCTACGTGATGCAAATTCTGATACTTATTCCTTTAATTTCGATTGGTTAGTAAGTAAAGGAATCGGAGTTTTTGGTCGTTATGAATATGCTAGTACCCAATTGCGCCCGGTAACTGCTGGCAGAGCAAAAGGAGAAGTAAATGCTCAAAATATCCAAGCTGGTTTAGCTTTCCCCAATTTAGGTAAACAAGGGGCGCTGGCTACTGTATCTTTTGTGATACCTTTTGATGTTTTAGATGGTCGTCGTTATTTAGCTGCTGGTGGTGGTAATGGTGGTACTCAGTACGATTTGGAAGCTAGTTATTTCTTCCCAGTTACCGACAATATTTCGATCGCACCAGCATTTTATTACATCAAAAACATTAACAATTTTGACAACAACCCAGATGTTTATGTAGGTCACATCAGAACCCAATTTCAATTTTAGGTACATCAAAACCTACTCTTAACACTACCAAAAAGCCAGTTTTTATCTGTACAAAAGTAAAATGTTTGATAAAAACCGGCTTTAAATTTATTATATTAATCAATATATTATGTTTCTGTGGTACCGCTTCTCCTGAAACTGGTTGTATTTCTGTTTATTCCCTGTTCTCGTTCCCTGCTATAATAGATTAATCTCAAAAAACTATGCAGTTAGCGAAAGCAAAAACTACTAATTTATATGCCAGAACTACCACCACTCAATACCGATACTATTTGGGCAATTATTAACGGAGAATTAGATGATAATACGGTAAATCATCTAGTTTGGTACTATTTAGGATATCGCTATGATGAAACTTCCCAGCAATGGGATAATAGCCAGGTTGCAGATCTATGGCGCGAAGAATATCCAGAACCACCTAATTTTATTGAAAGCCGACCGGCTACTGTTAAACTTACTCGCTCTATTCCACAAGAAAATAAGCAATTATTAAAACAAAAATTAGGTTTTAAAGGTTATACAGTTGATCAATTAGTACCACGTTTGACTAGACGAGCAACTATGGCTAATTGGTTGTTAGGTTATATTCCTAGCGAAACCTAGACAAAAAATATTTTTTACTGGTGCATCTCATATTTGTAAAAAACTGTTTTTATGTTGTCTTGGCTGGTTGAAACTATTTGTTTGAAACTATGGGGCAACACTTAATTATGTTTACATAGTTATACTATTAATAGTTTGTTGCAAAATTGAAATGCACCACTGTTTTTATGTGCATATAATTACAATAAATTGTATAAAAATAAGAAGTTGAAAAACAGTTAGCCGATAAATTATTCCAAGTATGGCTGTTAGATGGCAAAAAACTTAATTCATATAGAAGTTCAAAATCAATAACAAACAAATTTGGCTGGATGTATCAATATAATTATCAATTATATAAAATTATATAATTATTTTAGATAATGTTAGAGGCGATCGCTTTATCGATACCTTATTTAAGATAATAAAAATTATGATGAATATATGATTTTGCCTAAAATAATTAATAATAAATTGCTGATAACTAGGTGCAGAATAGAACCAGCAAATTATCATAATTTGATGATTTTATTAAGAAACTTTGATTTTTGCCGACATGATTACCAGAGTATAGTTAACATTTTATAGAAAAATCATATATTTTGCTAAATTACTTCATAATATTTTTCAAAATTAGTAGTTTAACTATCGTTAAATGTAAAGAAAACCCAGAAATTTTGCCAGTAATCTAAATAGATGATTAAATATCCAGTAATAGGCTAGTATTGTCCTAGAATTTTTCTAGGAAAAAATTTAGGGGAAGAAAGATTGTTGGAGACTCAATAGAAGTAAATACTAATTCGCCAGGTGCAGTATCTACAAATAATAGGGAAATTCCCCTTTCTAGTTTATTAATGTTTAGCTATTTGCCAGAAGTAAAAAGAGAGGTAAAAGTTATGGATGCAAATGAATTGCTAACAAGTTATCAAGAAGGAGAAAGAAATTTTAATAAAGTTAACCTTAATGGCATAAAATTGCGAAAAGTAGATTTATATAGAATTTCGTTAGAATCAGCAGATTTAAGTAGAGCAGATTTGAGCCAAACTGATTTACGAGGCGCTAATTTAAGGAATGCCGATTTATCATACTCAATTATGAATCGATGCTCTTTGAGTGGTGCAGATTTAAGTGGTGCAAATTTAACGGAAGTAGAATTACGAGAAGCAGATTTGTATCGAGTTAATTTTTCTAAAGCAAATATGAAAGATGCGGATTTATACGAAGCAGATTTGCGGGAAGCTAATTTACAAAATGCGATGATGGAAGGAGTGTGTTTACGAGAAACAGATATGCGATCGGTCGATTTGCGTCAAGCTAAATTAAATTTAGCAGATTTACGGGAAGCTAATTTAGTGGGTGCAAAAATGACTGGCGCAGATTTAAGTCAGGCGAATTTAATAGAAATTTCTGCTAGTGAAGCAGATTTAAGTGCAGTAAACTTAGAGGGTGCAAATTTAATTGAAGCTTCTTTGATTGGTGCGAATTTAAGTCAGGCAAATTTAAAAGAAGCTAATTTAGATGGAGCTAATTTATTTGGGGCTAATCTAAAAAATGCTGACTTGAGTCGATCGCAACTAAAAATGACAGATATGACTCAAGCAAATTTGGCAGGGGCTAATTTAAAAGAGGCAAATATTTGGGGTGCTTATTTTACTGGTGCTAATTTAGATGGTGCTAGTATTCCGGAAAATATGAAAAATTCCTAGTTCTTGTATTAGGTGCGATCGCGCTTGTTTATTAAATTATGTAAACGCGATCGCCTAATTTGTTTTTAGGGCTACCTAGTGCGATCGATATCACACAATATTTGCACTTAGATCACTTCTAGCTTAGATATGCATCACGAATATACATAACAAAAAGTTTCATACTAAAATACAATTAAGGGAATTTTTAGGATTTAATTGTTTATGAATAAAAATTATGAAATTTCTGCTTCTGAAAATAGTGAAAAATTCTTAGAAGAAATAAGAGATAGATTACTTGAACGTAATCAACAACTAGCACGAGCTAATCAAAAATTAGAAAAACAAATAGCAGAACGAAAAGCAATAGAAAAAGCTCTGGAACAAACAGAGGAAAAATATCGCAGCATTTTTGAAAATGCTCCGCATGGCATATTTCAAACTACCGCCGCAGGTCGTTATATTAGTGCTAATCCAACCTTAGCAGCAATTTATGGTTATTCTTCAGCCCAAGAATTAATAGCAGAAATGAAGGATATATCAAAATTATATGTAGATGCAAATAGACGAGCAGAATTTATTGAAATTTTAGAGAAAAAAGATGTAATTTCTAACTTTGAATCACCAGTGTATCGTCAAGATGGTAAAATAATCTGGATTTCCGAAAATGCCCGCATTGTTAAAGATAAAAACGGGAATTTTTTATATTATGAAGGTACAGTAGAAGATATCAGCGATCGCAAATATGCAGAAAATAAATTAATACAACTTTCTTCGGCGATGGAACAAATTGCCGATAGTGTAATGATTGCTAATACACAAGGAATCATAGAATATGTTAATCCAGCTTTTGAAAAATTAACCGGCTACAAAAAGGTAGAAGTAATTGGGCAAAAACCAAGTATATTGAAATCAGGAAAACATAGCCAAAAATATTATCAGAAACTTTGGCAAACAATTTTATCTGGTAAAACTTTTCGTACAGTAATGGTTAATTGTCGAAAAGATAAACAGTTATTTTATGAAGAAAAAATTATTGCCCCCATTCGCGATAATCAAGGGAATATTACTCACTTTGTATCTACAGGTAGAGATATAACAGAAAGTAAAAAAGCTGTCGAAAATTTACGGCGCTCGGAAAAAGAATTAAGGGAAAAAACCAATCATTTAGAAACAACTTTAGAAGAATTAAAATATACCCAATATCAACTAATTCAAACCGAAAAAATGTCGAGCCTGGGGCATTTAGTTGCCGGAGTTGCTCACGAAATAAACAATCCGGTTAATTGTGTGTATGGCAATCTTATCCATGCTACAGAATACATCCAAGATTTACTTTATTTATTAGACTTATATGGTGAACATTATCCGGAACCAGTTGCAGAAATTATTGATACGGCTGAAACTATAGAAATAGAATTTTTAAAAGAAGATTTACCAAAATTACTAGATTCGATGAAAATAGGAGCCGATCGCATCCGTCAAATTGTCCTATCTTTACGTAGTTTTTCCCGCATCGACGATACTGAGAAAAAAACTGTAGATATTCGCGAAGGTATTGATAACACTTTATTAATTTTACAAAATCGCCTCAAAGGTAAATCTGGACGTAAAGAAATTAAGGTTATTAAAGAATATGCTGATGTCATAAATGTAGATTGTTTTCCCGGACAATTAAATCAAGTATTTATGAATTTACTTACTAATGCGATCGATGCTTTAGAAGAATATGAACATCAACATATATCTTTACATCCAGCCTTAGAAATTCGTATTCGCACCGAAGTTTTAGACAATGGTTATATAGCAATTCATATTGCTGATAACGGCCCTGGAATGACAACCGAAGTTAAACAAAAACTTTTTCAGCCATTTTTTACTACAAAACCTGTCGGTAAAGGTACAGGTTTAGGATTATCAATTAGTTACCAAATTGTAGTAGAAAAACATGGTGGTTTTTTCCACTGTAATTCTAGTATCGGTCAAGGCACAGAATTTATTATAGAAATCCCCATTAAATCTAATATAACATCATAAAAAAAAATTAATAATCAAAACGTTATAATTAATAATTAATCTCGCTAAAAAATTTATTTAGGTAAAATATCGAAAAATTGATATAAATTAAAATTTAGTTAAATTCACCTTTAAGAACTTAACCATCATTTAAACTGACTTTAAAAGCAGCTTTTTAACAAAGACTATATGAAAATCATTGAGTTAATTACATGGTTTGAAGGTTGGGCCAATCCTAGTTTACAAGAAAATTGGGATAATAGCGGCTGGCAAATAGAGCCTGGTTGTTTGTCTGAAGAAGCAAGAGTTTTAGTGTGTTTAACACCAACGATAGCAGTAATACAGGAAGCGATCGCCCTTCGGGAAAGTGGTATTCCCATTAATTTAATTTTTGCCCACCATCCCCTAATTTTTGGTCAATTAAAATCTTTACAAATAGGCAACGCGATCGCCGATATAGCTAAACTAGCTTTTAGTCATCAAATCGGTATCTACACTGCCCACACCAACTTTGACCAAGTTAATCATGGTACTGCCGATGTTTTAGCCCAAGTTTTAGGCTTGAAGCTAGTTAAGCCCATGTTACCCACCCAAGATGGTGTAGGATATGGGCGCGTAGGAGTTATCGAACCCGCACAAACTTTAGATGAATTACTCAGCCGGATAAAATTACAATTATCAGTGCCAGCATTATTAGTTTCTCTGAATGCAGATACAAATCAAATTATAAATAAACTAGCAGTATTAGGAGGTTCCGGAGCAGGTTACATAAAAGAAGCCGTAGCCGCCGGTGCTAATGCTTATTTAACTGCTGATTGTAAATTTCATCAATTCCAAGAAGCACGCGATCGTAACTTAATTCTAATTGATGCCGGACATTATGCCACCGAACGCCCTGCCTGTGCCCGTTTAGTAGAAAAATTCCGCATCCTGGGTGTAGAATGGGTAGAATTAAGCCAACAAGACGAGGATTTTCGACAATATTTTTAAGCGTTTTTTACTGACAAAGTAAAATCGAAATAATCCCCAAAATCCCAGAAAATAGCCAAATTAAAATAAATTAAGGAATGCCAGGAAAAGCACTCACAAATTTTACTTTAATATCCGGAAAGGCATTAACAAACTTTACCTTAATATCCGGAAAACTATCAACTATTTGCCACTGACCGCATTTTTCCGGAAAAGCATGAACTATTTGTATATTTAAATCAGGAAATCCATTATCCACCTGAATTTTTATATCCGGAAAATCATCAACTATTTGCACTTTGCCATAAAGTTTTTTACCTTTAATACTACAATTTTCTTTATCAATTTTTTCATCTGTAGCTAATATTAAATTCTGATTATTTATAGGTATATTTATTATTTTATTATAATTTACTAGAAAATTATCTGCCAAAAATGTAGAATTTAAAGCAAATATTATAAATAAAAAATTATGGCTAATCATAGTTTTTTGTCCCATTAATAACGAAATAGTTTCACCACAATAAAAACAACATTTTTGGGCAAAATGGGCAAAATAGCCTTTTTGGGCAGCAAATCTCACTAGAAATTAAATATATAGGAGGTAAAGGAAAGAAACACCCTGAATTTATTTATTATTGACGTGGGTTTTGATTGGAAGTGGAACCATTAGAATTGTTAGAACATATATTTTGTAATTCGGCAGGTAAACTAGATGGAGAAACTACAAAATTAGCTATTTTTTCCTGTTGTATCCATCCTTTTTTGACATTAGCTGCATTTGGATTTGTAGTACCAGAATTAGAGTTTTTAGGGAATGAACAAACTTCTAAATTTAACCAAATGACAGGCTCTAAATTATTGGCAGAATTGCCAGATTCTTTTTCCCTAGAGCCTTGAGCAACACGCAAAATAGTACCAGGGATAAGTTTAGTAACTTTACCAGATATTTTTTCTGGTTTATTAGGGTTTTTTAACAATTCTAATTCTGGTGATTCTGGCGATATTTTTTCATCAGGAATTTTAATCAATGTTCCTACTTCTAATGGTTGTTTAATAGGAACAGGGGCAGGAGGGTTAGGAGTTTCGATCGCCGATTTATTTGAACTAGAATTTAATTGAATTAAAGATTTAAGGGAACCGCCTAAATTGAAAGCATATACTAAACCACCTCCCAAGGTTAACAAAAACGCAATTACTAACCCTAATTTTAATAATAGATTTGATTGGCGACCACCTGGGTGAAAAAGTCTAGTTTTTCGATTAGATATATCTCCATTCCACCTATCATCATTCTCAGAAAAATCCATTAAAGTTTTTTCCTTACCAGTTAAACCTAATCCTAATTTTGCCAGTAAATCTCCACCAGAATTATTATTAGATTTATTGGTTGATATCTGACAAGATAACAAAGCTACAGTCACATTATCGTGGCCATTATTTTTATTGGCAATCTTGATTAAATTATCTGCTGCTGTATCGATATTTGTATTACCTGTTAAAATCGGCAAAATTTCCGTTTCCCAGTATTGTTCTACTCGATCGTTATCGCTCAAACCATCAGAACATAGTAAAAAAACACAATCTTCATCTATAATAAAACGCCCGACAGTAGGATGTAGAGTAGAAGAAGAACTCATGCCTAAAGCTTGGACAAGAGAACCGGCAGTAGGTTGTTGCAAAGCATCGCGATAAAGAGCATACCCTAAGCGAGCTTCACGGCTGGCAACATCATCATCAAGGGTAATTTGATAACAGGTATATGGAGTAATTAAATAGGCGCGGGTATCGCCAACATGGGTAATATAAACTTCGTGTTCATGGGCTAAAGCCATGACTAAAGTTGTACCCATGCGTTGGCGTGCTTGACGTTGTTCTAAGTCATTACGATCGGCTATTAAATCATTAGCATCACAAGCAGCAAGTTCTAACTGTTCTATTAGAGTAAAAGAGTCAATATCCGTCAAATTTAGTTGTTGTACTCGCTGTTGTACTGCTTGTATAGCTAATTGGGAAGCAACATTACCCCCTTCATGTCCGCCAATACCATCACAGACGATCGCCAAATTATGGGGCATTGCAGCTTGTTTTAAACCCATATCCGAGTCAGGGTAACAAGCATCTTCATTACGCCGCCGACTAGGGCCTTGATCAGTACGAGTAGCTATGCGAATATGGCGAGATTGCGATCGGCCCAAAACGGCCAAACCTTTTTCTAAAATATCTATCAATTGTTCAGAAGTTTCTATTTCACCATGAATCATTTGGTGACAAACATACTTTAAAAAATTGGCAATAAACGGATCAGCATTAGCAGCCCATTGCAGCCATAATTGGCCCAAATGTTTTAGGGTCGGAGTTTTTTTAGTATCGTAGGATAACTCTAGTAACCGGACAATTGCACCTTCTACCCGCAATAATTCTGGTTTTAGTAAACTAGAGCTTACACCGTATTTTGCCAAAGGTCTCCAAAGATTGGCCATTTGCCACAGCCAATTTAGTTGGCGTATAGCTGAAGCATTTTTCCAGACATTAATTAATTGTGGCCGTATTTTTCCGGTTAACACATCCACCGGTATTTGTTCTAACAGCCAAATTTCTGGTATATTTCGCCATTCTTTTTTTCTAGGCAACAGTCCGTAAACTTGGGGAATGTGGAGCCGGTAGGGAAATAGTTTCAGATAAGGGTGAATAAAAGCGGGTATTTCTTCCAATGTATCTGGAACTAAAGCAGGCTTAGTATCTAGGAAAATTCGATCCTCCGTCAGCAAATAGCGATCGGCTACAATTTCTGTGATCTTATAATTTTCCATCCCCTTACCGAAGCCCCACAGGTAGCGCTTAATTAGGGGTGTGTAGCATTTTTGACAAAATTGATTAGTCAAAAGGTTTGAGTCTTGACAGTTGGGGTTAGGGCAGTACAACATTGCCGGGGCATTTTGCATGGATATTCCTCTCGCCAGTCAGCAATTTACGATCGAGCAAAGCTAAATCTAATTGCTGATTAGAATTTTAACTTGATCAGTTATTGATCATCGATACTGACCCATCGCTGCAAGGGCAAAAATTACCTAATTTTAACTTTTGTTTACCAAAAAATGGTTGAAAAAAAATTTTCCTTAATTCCATGATTTTCATCACCTTTAATAAGGTATGCCATACTTTAATTAATTTATGTATGAGATTAACTTATTAAAAACCCATCTTAATCGAATGGAAATTTTTAATCTTTCAGCTTTTTAAACATAAACCTTAATCATAAACAATTTATTTAAAATTAACCAATAATCCCCCGTTTTTAGAGGACGGGGGAAAGGCAAAAATAACCTTGGTGATAGAAAATTAATTAGATTCTATTTTCCCAGGATTGTCTAATTTTCGATCGTTTTCCAAACTCATAGCACGCCTCATTAACTGTGGCCAAATTAGCAAAAAGAAACCCATCCAGATTAATACAGGTACAGCCATTATTACTGTTAACCATAGGGTTTTTATCAGCAACCAACTACCGCTAATTATAGCAATACCAGTTAAGACGATCGACCAAGGCTGACACCACCAAGGTTTATAACTCCAAGGGTTATATAATATTGCCTCATAAGGTTGTTTATTCACTTTCTGGTACAGCTACTTTAGGTAGTCCCATGCTGTAGTTAACAACACGGCTATTTAAATTATAACTAATTTCTCCATTAGCCAGGAGCGATCTAACCAAATGCTCTAAAGTCGAACCAATTCGACTCATATTATATTCAGTTAAATCTTCTCCAGCATAAGATTCTACTAACTTATCAAACTGTTGATATACCTTAGCTAAGGCAGATTCATTCCAATTTAATTCATTACCGGGATCGATATCTAGGGTTAGTACATTATCACTTTCAACCAATTCATTATTTTTGATTTCGGCTGAAAAAATATGAATGTGACGAGTTGTGGACTTTAGAAGCATGGCAAAACCGTAGATTGTAAATTATAAGTCAGCATTGACCAAGGAATGCTTTTTATTTTGACATTGCTAGGAAATAGAAACAAGTTATTAGACAGTTTTATGCTTTTTGGGGAATCATCCCTGTTTTGCGGGCATAAGCAAAAATCCCACCAGCATCAATTACGGGGCCAACTTCTCCCAAGGGGTTAAGATGGTAAGTTTCTCCAGAAGTATGATTAATTACTTGATTTTTGTCAAAATCTATGGTGACTTCTTCCCCTGTTTTTAGGCGATCGCACAATCTTTCTTGTGACTCCCAGGGGTAAAGCTCTCCTGTTGCCGAACAATTACGGAAAAATATTCTCGCATAAGATTGGGCTATTACTGCTTTTACTCCCGATGCGCCCAAGGCAATTGGGGCGTGTTCCCGTGAAGAGCCGCAGCCAAAGTTTTCTCCCGCAATAATAATGGGATAATCAGTTTTTGTTTTGTTGGGCTGAATAAATTTACCATAGCGATCGGGTAAGCCTATCAAAGCATAACTCCCCAATTTTTCATACTCATCTGGCTTGGAGGGCACCAGAGTTAGGTACTCCGCCGGAATAATTTGATCTGTATCTATATTGTCATCTACAACAAAAACTAAACCGCGAATTGTTTTGCCCATATTTACCTATTTTCTTTCATGCTTAATTGAATGGTTTTATATTGGCCATTTTTGTATTTTAGCAAAAATATTAGGGACAAGCTTGGGTTTAGAAAAATTTATTATGGGCATTGGGCAGGGGAGAGGGGGGCAGGG
>CAWUOF010000040.1:0-14421 GCA_963923765.1 uncultured bacterium
CTACGAAGCCAACGCCATTCACCTGATTTATGTTTAATACGATATTCTAATTGAACTATTTCACCATTTTTAGCTTTTGATAATTCTTCTATACTATTGGCTAACTGATTTTTGTCTTCAGGATGTAGTAAATTTGCAAATAATAAACCTGATAATTTTTGGATTTCTTCGGATGTATAATCTAAAATTGCAGAAACTTGGCGATTTACATAAACATTATGTTGATCAAATAAATCATAAATATAAATCATATCTGGAGATGTATCAGCAACTTGCTGGATAAAACGTTGACTTTGCCGCAATTCTTCCTCTACTTGCTGACGTTCTTTTATTTCTTCTAAAGCTCGATCGCGCATGGCTTTATAATCATGGATGCGGTTAGTTAAATCAGTAACATCTTGAATAACTAATAGAGCATATATATTATTATTAAAACCTGGTAAACCTGTTACTGTTGTGTGTTGAATTCTTAATTGTCCATCTGGTAAAGTTGCTGGAATAATATATTTATGAATTTGAGAGGAAAAAATAGTTGGTGGTCCCCCAGTAAATATTTGTTTGAGGCGAACAGAATATTTAGGTTGATTTAAATGAGGAAAATAGGTAGTAATGTCTGTTTTTAAAATTTGAGAACGGGTGATTTTTGTCCATTCTTCTAAGCAACTATTCCAAAATAATACTACAAAATCTTCTCGTAAAAGACATACACCCACTGGCATTCGATCGAGTAGATTAAATTTTTCTTCTACCTGTTTTATCTCGTCCATTTTTATACCATTTTACTTTATTGATGCTAAGATTTTATTCTGGATACTTTTCTTCATTGTTATATATTAGTTTAAAAATTTAATCATAAATTGTGATTTATTTACTTATCTGATCTATTGCAGCTAATAATGCGTCAAAAGAACCCACATTAAAAATCAATATAATTTCGCCTTTAATATCCAGTCGTTCGATATTAAACCGAGTTTGAGCTAATAATACCACTGCATTAGCAGCAAAATCATTAGCTGAAAATAATAAATCTATAGAACCTTCTATATGATTGGGAAGTGCATAATCAAGTTTTTGTTCTAACACATTACTAATTGCACCCATCACACCGTTAATAACAATATTACCTACTTCACTTAGGATACCTATTTTTACCGCATCTAGGTCAGGAGTTCCCGGCTGTTCTCCTGTTAAGATAGATACTAATAAAGCCGCACTATCTCTAGGAAAAACTAACTGTGCTGTACCTGTAAATGAGCCTTTAAAACCTAATCTCACCGCCGATAATTTATCCCCATTAAAACTTTCAGATAAATTATTTTTTAAGTCTACAGGAGATAAAATTCTTACAAAAGGTATTTGTAATTTAATATGAGATTCAACCATTTCATTTAAAACACCGGCGGCATGGCCAACTCCTATATTAACTAATTCTTGCAAAGCATCTATTTGTTCATAACTTAAATTCATTATTTTACCTCCTTATTACAATATTATTTGATAACATTTGTAATAGTTTCTAATAATTCTGAAGATTTAGGAGGTTTATTTAAAAATGCTGTTGCCCCTAATTGTAAACATTGTTTACGGGTACTTTCTTGAATATCTGCTGTTAATACTATTGTAGGTATATTTAGGTTTAATTCTTGTAATTTTTTTAACACTCCTAAACCGTCAATTTCTGGCATTAGCATATCTAATATTATACATTTTATATCTTTCGATCGCTCTTCAATTATTTCTAAACCTTCTCGGCCATTGTTGGCTTCGATCATTTCATAACCTTCCTTTTGCAAAATTTTCATAAGGGTTCGGCGTGTAAACCATGCATCTTCTATAATTAAAATTAAACTCATTGTTAGATTGCCTCCTGATTTTTACAATTTAAACGGTTAACTGTTTAATTTGCGTTATACATATTTTCCCTACTGAGAAATATAAAAATCAATATTAACCAAAAAAGTTACCATTAAAATACATAAGAATTTTATCATTAATCATTGTCTGCACCCAAAACAGTATGAATTTTGCCTTTATCAACTTTGACATAAAAATACCTACTTGTGCAATAAGGCCAAATCTGGCAGCCCGACTACCAGACTAACCCTTGAGAATAAGAATTAGAAAACTATTACATATTGAAACCTCTTATGAGGTTAGGACTAAATTATAAAAGGAAATTACAGATAACTTGTTCATTTAGTCAGCTATGGTATTATTGAATAATAAATTATATCAAAATAATGTTAAAACCTAGTCATATCAAAAATTTAATCCAGATAGGAACAGGACAATGTTACGCTTAAAACTATGGCAATGGGTGATTTTATTAACTCCGATCGCGTCCATAATCATTTTCTTATTAATAGCGGCGGGGCAGCAAATTCATACTTGGGGTATTAATTGGATCTGGGCTATTTTTATCTTGGTATTTGTAGGCTGGCGGTGGCTATTAGTAAAATTTACTCGTCAACAAATAGATCAAGTAGAATCTATTGTAGCCGAAATTAATCAAGAATTGGAAACAAATAGTAATAATAATCCTGTAGAAATAGAAGGTAATGAAGCTATTAAGCAAGCAGAAATAGCTTTACAAAAAATTATTAAAGAATCCCAGAAAGATCGGCCAATATGGGAAGATTGGCAAACGTTTTGGCAACGTTGTCAAAGCTTAGTTATTGCTATTGCTAATATCTACCATCCAGAAGTTAAATATCCCTTGTTAAATATCTATGTTCCCCAAGCTTATGGACTAATTAGGGGTACCATGAATGATATGGATAGATGGATGGATAAACTAACACCTGTTTTAAATCAAGTAACTGTTGGACAAGCTTATCAAGCATTAGAAACTTATCGTAAATTAGAACCCTCTGCCCGCAAACTTTTACAAGCTTGGAATTGGGCACAATGGCTATTTAATCCAGCAGCGGCTGTTGCTAAAATAAGTAGTCAACGGTTCAGCGATCGAGCTAGTCAAGAATTATTAATAAATTTAAGTCAATTATTGCGAGAAAATGCCTTAAGAAATCTTTGTAAACAAGCTATTGCTCTGTATGGTGGTGATAATTTACCTTTTACTATTTCTCCTGTTTCTAACCCAACTTTACCCAAGGCAAAAACCCAAACTTTACGAGAAATTCTCAGCCAAGCTGAACCCATTGAAACGATTGAGCAAAAACCTGTTAATATTTTAATTGTAGGAAGAACAGGAGCCGGAAAAAGTAGCTTGATTAATACCATATTTCAAGCAAATATAGCTACAGTAGATATTTTACCTAGTACCGATCGCATCCAAAGTTATCAATGGCAAAATGAAACATCAGAAATACTTACTCTTTGGGATACTCCGGGTTACGAACAGGTAAAACGAGAAGACTTACGAGAAGAAGTAATAAAATATGCTCAACAAGCAGATTTATTACTATTAGTTACTCCCGCTTTAGATCCAGCTTTGCAAATGGATGTAGATTTTCTCAAAGATATTTTAACTGAAACTAAAGATTTACCAGCTATTACTATTATTACCCAAGTCGATCGCCTTCGCCCTATCCGAGAATGGGAACCTCCGTATAATTGGAAATGGGGCGATCGAACTAAAGAAAAATCAATTCGGGAAGCTACCGAATATCGCGCTAAAATCTTAGCACAATACAGCAATGTAGTTTTACCTGTTGTTACCGGTGATAGTACAAATAATCGTAATTCTTGGGGAATAGAAGCCCTATCTTTAGCCTTAATGGAGTCGATCGCGCCTGCTAAACAATTGCGCCTAGCCCGCTTTTTGCGTAACCTAGAAGCCCGTACCATAGCGGCTGCAAAAATTATTGATCATTATACATTCCAAATGACAACAACTCAAGGAATAACAGCATTATTAAAAAGTCCGGTTCTCCAGTTTATTTCTACATTATCTACAGGTTCTCCGAATTTAGCCTATTTATTAGCAGAAAAAATACCTGTGGAACAATTACCAGTAGTTATTGGTAAATTACAAATGGCTTACGAATTGTTTTCTTTATTAAAATCTGATAATTCCATTAACCTTAATTTTGATTTATTAACTATATGGCCATTATTATTAGTAAATAACATACCACCAGAACGAGATGCCTGGGCTTTTGGTCATGCATTAGTAGAATTTTGGCAGCAAAATTTAACAGTTACCCAATTACAAGAAAGGGTTGAATATTACCGCCAATTACAAAATTAGCAAAAAAATATGTTAGTAGGAATAATATAAAAATTGTTCCTACATAAACTTTCAATAATATTATTAAAATTAATTATTTTTTTAGGTTAATTACCCTTGATAAAATTCCATATTTATGGAAAAATGAAAAACAGAATTTAACCTATTAATCCAAAACAATGATTACAATTAAAGCCCAAAAGAAAATATTAAATTTATCTAACATACAACTATCCTATTGGGAATGGAACCCAGGGGGAAAACCATTACTTTTATTACATGGGTTAGCTGATAGTGGCATAGTTTGGGCAAGTTTAGGAGAATCATTAAGCGATCGCTATCATATAATTGCACCAGATATAAGGGGACATGGAGACAGTAGCAAACCCGATAAAGGTTATCGTTGTCAAGATATAATTAACGATTTAGAAGCATTAATGCATCATGTTGGGTGGAATAATGCCCATATTCTCACCCATTCTTGGGTAGCTAAAGTAGCAGCAGTTTGGGCAACAAATCAACCCGATCGCTTTCGGAGTTTAATATTTGTCGATCCATTCTTTATTGATAAAATGCCTTCGGCAATAAAAATTACTTTTCCTATTCTTTATCGCGTCTTACCTTTTCTCAAATTAATGGGACAATTTACAACCTATTCCGCCGCCGAAAATTTAGCCCGCCAGCTTAAACAATATCGCGGCTGGAGTGAATATCAACAATTAGCATTTCAAGCAGCAATAGAACAAAAATTAGATGGAAATTGGGGGAGTAAATTTGTCATACCTGCACGAAATGAAATTTTCCAAGATGTCATGGATGTAGCTGGTTTAACTCAAACTTTAGAAATGCCGATTTTATTTTTACAACCAGAAAAAGGTTTAAATAGAATAGAATTACAATTAAAATCTTATCGTAATTATTGCCAAAACCTAGAAATAGTCAAAATTCCCGGCAATCATTGGGCTTTTTTAGTAGAACCTGCTGCATTTAATCAAGCTGTGGTAGAATTTTTAGACAAGCAAAAATAATTACCAAACTAATTTATTTCCCATTCGCCTTTAAAATATTCCTCCCATGCCGGATAAAAATATTATCGAAAAAATCAAAAAACTACTTGCTCTCGCCAGTTCCTCTAATGAAAATGAAGCTACTGCGGCAGCAGAAAAAGCCTCTTTACTATTAGCACAATATAACCTTAGTTTAGCAGATTTAGGAACAGATACACAATTACAAATTACCGAAGCTGTAATTGAAACTACACCCCAGTATGTTACTTGGAAAATGTTATTAATTTCCGGCATAGCCGAAGCGAATTGTTGTGAAGCCATGCGGAATAGTTATACTGGGAATGTGTTTTTAGTCGGTACAGATACAAACTTAATAGTTTGTCAACATCTTTATGAATATTTACAACAAGCGATCGAACGTAGAGCGAGATATCGAAAAGGAAAAGGACGTGCATATCTTAATGCCTTTCGTGTTGGATGTGCTACGAGACTAAAAGAAAGATTATTAGCACAAAAAGCCGAAATGGAAAATACCGGAATTCCAGGCAGTAATGAAACTCCGGCAACTCCGGCTATAGTAGTTCGATCGATGTATGAAAAAAACCAAGCTATGATAGATCAATATTTACAACAACAAGGCTTTAAAATTAAAACTAGAAATACTGCTATAAGTAATGAATCAGGTTTTGATTCCGGTTACAAAGCAGGCGATCGAATTACCTTATATAAACAAGAGCGATCGGGAGATAACATTAAAAAACTAACCGAAGGATAAACATTTTAAATATCTATATAAAGTCTCAAATACCAAAAACCAAAACATAATCAAGAGGAAAAATGCAAACTAATCAAAAACTATCCTTACCAACAATGGGCTGTGGTACCTGGGCTTGGGGTAATCGATTACTTTGGGAATACGACCCCAGCATGGATACACAATTACAAGAAGTATTTAACCTTTGTGTTAGAAACGGTGTAACTTTATTTGATACCGGCGACTCCTATGGAACCGGAAAATTAAATGGTCGTAGTGAAATACTTTTAGGCAAATTCTCTCAAGAATATATAGGCGTAAACCAAGAAAAAATTTGTATTGCCACCAAACTAGCAGCCTATCCCTGGCGATTAACTCGACGTTCCATTATAGCAGCTTGTCAAGCCTCAGCCAAACGCTTAGAAAGAAACGTTGATTTAGCACAAATGCACTGGTCTACAGCTAATTATGCACCCTGGCAAGAAGGCAGACTTTTAGACGGTTTAGCCGATCTTTATGAACAAGGGTTAGTCAAAGGAATAGGACTATCAAATTATGGGCCGAAACGACTTAAATATATATATCAAAAATTTAGCGATCGAGGCATTCCTATTACTACTCTCCAAGTCCAATACTCCCTATTATCTACCTATCCCTTCACTGAACTAAACCTAAAAGAAACCTGCGACGAATTAGGAATTAAAATCATAGCCTACAGTCCTTTAGCTTTAGGAATATTAACCGGCAAATACTCAGAAAATCAACCCTTACCAAAAGGCATACGAGGATTATTATTTTCTAAATTAATACCAAACACTAAACCTCTATTATCTTGCTTACAAGAAATAGCACAATTTCGCAATAAAACTATATCTCAAGTCGCTATAAACTGGTGTATTTCCAAAGGAACTATACCCATTCCTGGCGCAAAAACACCAGCCCAAGCCCAAGAAAATATAGGTGCATTAGGTTGGCAACTTAGTTATGGTGAAATAATGGAATTAGATAAAATAGCCGCCAATACAGATAAAAAAATGACGCAAAATATCTTTCAAACCAGTTAATTTATAATAGATCTTAATTTCAATAATAAATATCTGGCAAAATCTAAAAAATAGCAAGAAATCTATTATTTAAAGGCGATCGCATCATCAGGGGTGGGAATATACCATTTTTTTAATACCATTTTTCTAAAGCTATATTTATAGATTGATAATGGTTATAGACAAACAATCTACATAAACTCGCCCCACCATCATCAATTAATTTAAAAAATCGGAAATAAACATATACATTAAAAGCGATCGCGATGGACAAAGTTTATTAAAAATTTACCCAAACTTTTAAAATCCTCCTTTTCCCCACTATCAAATTTAGGTAACAACTATGAGTAGCAACAAATCTAAAACCAACAAATCTACACAAACCAATAAAAACCTAAACAGCCGAGAAACACAAATAGCTTATCGATTTAACAAACAATATCGTAACGAAATATTTGAACTTCCAGAAGAAATAGAAGCCATGCCAATTTTTCAAGATTGGATTTCTGGAAAACTTAACTCTAAAATAGCTTCCCCCTTTTGGGAAATAGCCCAACCACAAAAAAATCAACGCTGCTTAGATATTGGTTGTGGTGTTAGTTTTTTAATCTATCCTTGGCGAGATTGGAATGCATATTTTTATGGACAAGAAATTAGTAACACAGCAGCAGAAGCTTTAAATACAAGGGGACCTCAATTAAATTCAAAACTATTTAAAGGTGTGCAACTTGCCCCAGCCCATCAATTAAACTATGAACCTGGTTTTTTTGATTTAGTTATTGCCACAGGCTTTAGTTGCTATTATCCCTTAGAATATTGGGAATTAGTAATAGCAGAAGTATCACGCATTCTTAAACCAAAATCTCAATTTATTTTTGATATCATTAACCCCGAAAAACCCCTTGCTGAAGATTGGGCAGTTTTAGAAACCTATCTCGGCGCAGAAGTATTTTTAGAAAATATCTCTAATTGGGAAAAAACTATCCAAAATAACGGCGGTAAAATTAATAAAAAAATATCTGGTGAATTATTTGATTTATACGCCATTACTTTTTGAAAAATTGTGTTGTTTTTCTATATGATGATAGGAGGAAATATCAATCATCCTTAAAAATTTTTGATGTTCGTAAATAGATATTTCCTTTTGTGTAATATTAATAAATTCTAGGATATTCCCAGCCAATAGTTCCGAAACATTAGGTACAAGCAAAAAATATTTACTTGTGTAAAATAGGGCAAAATGGGGCATAGCTTGATAATTTTGCTCAAATTCTGTAGGAAAAATCATGTCCCCATTTTTAGCAGTGGAATATTGATATAGTTTCTATTTTTTCAATCATAGTTTTTCTTTTATTTTTTTAGGCGATCGCATTTAATATTCTAATTCTACTCCAATTATTACAAAGCTATAATTTTTGATAAAATAAGTGCATTTCAAAATTTTAAAAATTATTGCTGCCCTGTTTTAGCCCCCTATCTTGGGCAAATACCACTAGACACACAAATACTAGATATTGATTTCCCTTTAAATATTGTTTTTTTCATTAAAACAATCAATAAATACTATAAACCCCCATTCCACAATCCCACTATACCTAACAACAAACAAAACAACCATGCCTTATAACATCTATACCCCTAACGTTCATCTCTACGCCTTCCATCTTTACCAAAACTTTAACCAAAATTATGCAGATAATAATGCCAACACTCAAAACTATGAAAATAACAATAATGACAAAATAATTAAAAGTTATGATAATAATTTACTTTGGAATAAATTTCGGAAAATTAGCAAATATCTACAAATTACAACCCCATTAACACTAACAGAATTTAACCCCGAAGTAGAACGTAAAAATTTATTAGAATCAGCAACAGATAATAATACTATTCTCAACTTAGAAGGTAATATTCATCATCCCGAAGGAGAAACTAAAATTAAAGGTAGTGTTTGTCCTTTACAACTATATGATAGTTACATCCTGTGGTTAAAATTATATATTCCCAAACTAAATGAAAACCACGAAAAAACAGAATTAGTAAATACATTGTTATTTAAATATTTTAATGAAAGTGAATGCTTATCTTACCAAAATATTAATAGTTCTATAGGACAAACGGTATTATTAACTGCGGAACTAACTCCAGAAGATGCAGAAAAAAAAGAAGAATGGCAGCAAATAGCTACTGAATGTGCTAGTTATTTTCTTGGTGTAAATAACAACCCGAAACTATATCAAACAGGAGAATTATTTGGCAGTCCAATTTTTGAATATGGCAACCCTAGCCAAGCTAATGAAAACCATATTTTTGTTTGGTTATTTTTACCAGAAAGTAACACAGAAGATAAATTTAACAATTGCAACCAAGAATTTATAGACCTATTTTTCTATCGACAAAAAACCATCAAAGCTTATCATGGTAGCCGGGAAGTTTACAAAAACATTTCCGAAGGATATCAAAAAATTCAAAATATAATTAATGCAATAGAACCAAACTTAACAGATGAACAAATAGATACATATCCAACTCAGCCCTTATCAAAGGATAATTTAAATAATTTTACTCACCATTTGCGAACCTTACCCAAATTAGATTTTCAATATTTAGACTGGTTAGGCGAATTAGAAAATTATGGTATAACCCTAAATATTAATACTAAAAATTATGGCGTAAAATTAAACCAAATTAAAGAAAAGGTAGACATACAGGATATACAATTTTTAGCAAAATTTAACGAAGAAATTAGTAATAAATTTGCAGAACAAGTCAAAATCGATTTAAATTATTTTCAAATCAGAAAAAATTTAATAGATAAGTTAATATCCTCTATTCGAGGAATGTTAGATATTGAACAAGTCTACTTAAAAAAACAATGGCTAAAAAACAATAAACAACAAAATCAACAATTAAAAACTACTATAGCAATAGTTGGTACTGGTATCGGTGTAGCTGGAGTAAGTGCCAGCACTTTTCACTATTTACAAAAACCACCAGAAAAACCGCCAGGAATGCGAATTTTATCAGGTAATTTTGGTACACATCCCTTTACCTATTCCCTTATAGTTAGTTTAGGTATGGGTGTAGTTGCCGCATTTATAGTAACAGTTTTGATTTATTTATGGCGACAAATAATGTCGGATAAACAAGAAAAATACTAGGATATATTATTTAAGAGTAGCGCAACATAATAGGTGTAGTTATCAAAATTATTAAAATAATTTGTTGCGCTATCTTTTTTGTCATTCAAATATAAATAAAAATAAATTTTTGGATAGTGAAAAATAGTGTTTTTGCTATTATTGATATAGAATCAAAATAAAACTTAATATATTGGGTTTCGTTTTTCAACCCAACCAACCTACAAATTAAGATATTTTAAATTTTTGCAAGAATATTATTTTTTGTGGTTATACTATAATTTTATCATAAAATTTCTCTTATCCCTCTGGTTGTATGTGTAAAAAAAATTTATTATTTTCCAGCCTTAGCCTATTACTCCTGACATTTTCTCCCAATGCTAATGCTGAAATAAATAAAATATTACCTTCTGTAAATTTATCTCAAAATTTATTATCTCAAAATAACCTAGAAAATAATGTTTATGGATTTTTGCAGGGAATATGGCAAGGACAAGACCCCTTATCAGGGGAACAAATTATTATGATTTTTAACCGAGATAATAAATTTTTAGTAGTCCGTTTCCCTGTGGGTTCTACTTCTCCATCTTTTATGGAAGAGTCAGAATATCGAATAAATGCTAATATTCAACCTATGCAATTAGATATTCTTAATCAAGGGCAATTAAATTTAACTATTTTTGAATTTACTGCTGATGGTAAATTACGTTTAGAAGTAAATAATGTCATGCCAGGAAAATTTCGCCCCACTACTTTTAGTAACAATACAGCAATATTACAAAAACTTCCTAAAGATTCTCCCCAAGCGGCAGAAATTCAAAGTAAAATTCAAATTAGGTTTTTAGAAAGAGATGCTAGTAATAAAATTCGTGCTTTAACTCGTGCCCAGCAAGCATTTCGTTTAGAAAGACCCAGGTTTGCTACAGCATTTTCTGAGTTAAACACTAATATTGGTAATGAAACGGCTAATTATCGGTTTGAAATTTTACCGCAAGGCAATGTTAGTCAAATTATAGTGATGACAGCTACAGCAAAACAAGCAGGGCTACGAAGTTATACAGGGGTGGTGTTTGTAACTAGAGAAAATTATACTTTTGCAGGAGTTTGTGAGAGCGATCGCCCTGCAACTAGCCCGCCTAAATTGCCTAAAATTGTGTCAGATGGTACTAATAAAGTTATATGTGTAGGTGATTCCCATTCATTGTAAATATAATTTTTGATATTCAAATTATATTATCTTCAAGTTCGATCGACCATTCTAAAACTATCATCTTTTGTGAAATTAGGAAGAAAATTTCATGAATAGCAAACTTAATCCATCCAGCTTGCTAAATCAATTAAAATTCTCTGGCAAATTATTAACAACCAGTTTGTTACTAGGGCTAATTGGCGGAGTAAATTTATCTGGAAATGCTCAAACAAATAACCAATCAAATCGAGACGTAGAAAGTGAAGCGAAAAATTATATAAGTTCGACAACTCGCGCTCAACAAGCTTATCGCTTGGAAAATACTACCTTTGCTAATTCATTTCAGGAATTAGAAATCAATGTACCAACAAAAGACCCCAATTATATCTATCTTATTATACCTCAAATAAATCCAAGTCAAAGTGTTATGGTAACTGCTACACCTCAGCGTTTTGGACTGAGAAGCTACACGGGGGTAGTTTTTCTTGTTAAAGATAGTCAAAATAGGTTTTTTAGTTTCCGTATTGTTTGTGAAAGTTTGCGACCATCAAATACACCTCCTATCAGGCCACAACTGCAAAGTAACTATCAAGAAACTAAATGTCCTTCAAATTCTCGTAAGATATAGTTATATTAACTAAAAACTAAACCATAATCAATTGATAGGATTAGACTGCCATCTTGGATAAAATTTCTAATTTTTTGGGCAGTCACTATTAACTAATAATAACTAAAATTCAAAATATTTTTTATATTATTTATCTTTATATCTCGTAATCTGCTATAATTTCCAAGCTGATAATTAATAGTTAAAATGAATACAAACCAGGCAACATTTACAAATACTTCCAGTTTTATTTCTCCGCCTTTACCGCCAAATTTTATGGCTGAAAATCCCCCAGTCGATCGCCCCTTAAAATTGGGAATAATGGCTTCTGGAAGTGGTACAAACTTTGAAGCTATTGCTGAAGCCATCAAAAATCAGGAATTTAACGCCAAAATCCAACTTTTAATTTATAACAATCCTGGGGCAAAAGTTGTAGCCCGTGCAGAACGTTTTGGCGTTCCCACTATACTACTAAATCATCGCAAATTTAAAACTCGCGAAGCACTTGATCATCAAATTGTCGAAAACTTTAAAAAATACGATGTAGAATGGGTAATTATGGCTGGTTGGATGCGAATAATTACTAATGTTTTGCTTGATGCTTTTCCCCAAAGAGTCATTAATATACATCCCAGTTTATTACCCAGTTTTCCTGGTACTAAAGGCGTAGAAGATGCCCTAAAAGCAGGCGTAAAAGTTACAGGATGCACGGTACATATTGCTTCTATAGAAGTAGATGCCGGTCCGATTTTAATGCAAGCAGCAGTACCTGTACTTCCTGGTGACACACCAGAAACTCTCCACGCCCGAATTCAAATACAAGAACATAAAATTTTACCCCAGGCGATCGCCTGGGCTGCATCCCAATTAAAATCAACTAGCTAACTAAAATCAAGCCTAATTATTCCTAAAATTTTAACCGGGTATGTCAGTTAAATATAATTTATAAATTTAATCAAATGAACTTTAATTATACCAAATCTGACTTACCCATTATTTATTAATTAATTTTTAATATAAAAATACAAGAGTGCTTTTTGCTTTAAATCAATTAATAATTTAATATAGCAAATTCGGTAGAATCAATAAAAAATTACGGATAAAGTAAATGGGCACAATTCAAGCATTACGAGGAACACGGGACATACTACCCGATGAAATAGGATATTGGCAATGGGTAGAATCTATGGCCAGAGAAATTCTGGCTAGATCTGCTTATCAAGAAATTCGTACACCAATTTTTGAAGAAACTACATTATTTGAACGCGGTATTGGTGAAGCTACCGATGTGGTAGGAAAAGAAATGTACACCTTCAAAAGTCGAGGAGATAAATATTCTATCACCCTACGACCAGAAGGAACCGCAGGGGCGGTAAGGGCTTATATTGAAAATCGTTTATATGCTAAAGGTGGAGTACAGCGCATTTGGTACACAGGGCCAATGTTTCGTTATGAACGTCCCCAAGCCGGAAGACAAAGACAATTTCATCAAATAGGTGTAGAAGTTTTAGGAAGTGCCGATCCTCGTGTCGATGTTGAAGTCATTGCGATCGCTACCGATATCCTACAATCAGTTGGTATTAAAAACTTACACCTAGATTTAAACTCTGTCGGCAATCCAGACGATCGACAAAATTATCGTCAAGCTTTAATAGACTATCTAACTCCCTACAAAGATGAGTTAGACCCCGATTCCCAAGATAGACTAACTCGCAATCCTTTACGAATTTTAGATAGTAAAGTAACTCGTACTCAAGAAATCGCCCAAAATGCACCCAGTATTCTCGATTATCTCAGCGAAAAATCTCGTCGTCACTTTGAACAAGTACAGCAACTATTAACTGATTTAGGAATTTCCTATAAATTAAATCCGCGTTTAGTCAGGGGATTAGATTACTACACTCACACTGCCTTTGAAATCATATCCGATGATTTAGGCGCACAAGCAACTGTTTGCGGTGGTGGTCGTTATGATGGATTAGTCCAGGAATTAGGCGGCCCTGATACCCCCGCCGTAGGCTGGGCAATAGGCTTAGAAAGATTAATTATATTGCTTCAGCAAATGCACAATGTACCGACAGAAAAACTAGATTTTTATATAGTTTCTAAAGGTAATATTGCCGAGTCACAAGCTCTAATTTTAGCCCAAAAACTCCGCCATAATGATTTTAGTGTGGAAATAGATTTAAGTGCTAGCGCTTTTGGTAAACAGTTGAAACGAGCAGATAAAAGCGGTGCTGTTGCTTGTTTAATTTTGGGCGATGCGGAAGTTGAGCAGAAAACTGTACAATTGAAATGGTTAAAAACAGGTGAACAAATTTCGATATCTCAGTCTGATTTACTGGAAAATAAACCAGAATATCGTTGTAAAATAGATGCTATCAAATTAGGGTAAATAATTATTAATTATAGGGCGATAAATAATCGCCCTATGATAATCAAACATTTATACAGCACTTTGCGCTATAATAGCAGACAAACCTCAGAAA
>CAWUOF010000041.1:0-14393 GCA_963923765.1 uncultured bacterium
TATTAGACCTCTTGCGTGCGAAATTCTGTCATTCTGAGCGACAGCGAAGAATCTCTTCGCTACACTACGTTTCTGACATATTATTTTCGCAAGAGGTCTATTGTTGTCGGTTGGTTTAAGCTATGCGAAACCCAACATTTTCCTTTTCCTCTCCTATTTTTAACTGATTCCAGCTAGAAGAATTAATAAATTTCTGAAAATAATTACCTCAGCAAAATTAATTTTTATTTTCTGTTTAACTCCATCAGTAAGTACCCTATCAATATCTTAAGAGTCTTAAAATATTAACATTTTGTAGCTAGTTTTAATTACTTGATTCTAAAAATGTCTGTACTTTACCATCTGGGCTAAGAAATAATCTAATTTTAGGTGTATTTTTACCTTCAGATGCAGAAACAAAAGGTTGCCCGATCGAGGGCATATTTGTACTATCTATATACTTAGCTGATATTTCTGTAAGTGCTTTAACTTCCTTAATTGAACCATCATTATTTAACAGCAAAGTATATTCTAAAGTTCGATTCAAATCTTGGGGAGGAGTCCAACGTTTTTGAAAATAATCTTTAATTTCCATAACTTGAGGATTATTACCAAAAACTGTGTTACTAGATATACCATCAGAACTACCTATTGGTAATGATGGAGAAGCAATTTTTCTAGCACTATTTACTTGGGTTGGGTCAGAAATATTACTATTAGAAATATTAGTATTAGCAATAGTACTATTTTGCGATCGCCCTGACTCCGGTTTAGAACCCCCACTATATTTATCATTTTCCAAATTAACTTCTGGCAACCTCGCTGGAGGCAAAACTCCATTAGTATTAGGTTGAGGTGCCGGCTTTAAAGGTTTTGGTGCTTCTTCTCTGGGTGTTTGAGAAGTTATTATTGGCTCTGGTAATGGTGGTTGTGTGGTTGTTTTAGGTGCCGTAGGAAAGAAAAAAGGTTCGGGTGCAGGTGCATTATTTACAGGTGTTTGTGATGCTGGTGTTGATGGAATTATATCAGGTATAACCGCAGGCTGAGGATTAATAACTATCTGTTGTTGTCCAGGTGCAGGTACTGGAGGTGGTGATTTTTCCCCAGAATTTTGTTTATTTACATCAGCATTAGTTGTAGTTGGTATAGGTGGCGGTTGTAAAAGTGTTGGTGTAGCTGTTGGTGTAGGTGCTGATGTAGAATTCTGTGAGTTTGGAGCAGCATTTTTATTAGGTGTTGGTACTGTTCCTGGGGGAGTTAGTATAGGTGATACTCCTGGAGGTAAAGGCGGCGGTATTTGACCAGGAATTGGATTTACAGCAGAATTAATTTGTTGAGCATTGGGTAAGGGCTGATTTTGATTGACATTGCTGGCAACTTGTTGAGTAGAGGAGCGATTTAATAATTTAACTATAGTTGGTGTTAAGCCAACTGTTAAAACTAGCACAGCGGCAATAGAAACCCAAACCGGCGGGGTTTTTAGCCATTTACGTCGATCGATTTCTGGTAAAGTTACAATATCATTATTATATTCATCCAGTGCATTCGCTAAGTCAAATAATTGTAATGCTGTTAAGTTAATACTAGATATAGAATCCTCAGCTAATGTTCCTAAAAATAATTCGTGATTTAATAATCCTTTGGGTTTAATATAAATTTGAAATTTATTATTATCTTTATTATTATCTTCTATATTATTATCTGGTAATTCCTCATCAGGATTTATATTATTTTCTCTGCCTTGGCTATGATTATTTTCTGCTATAGCTAAATATTGGTTAGATTCGATCGCTGGCGTTAAAAGGGCGGAATTTAATAAATTTGTAGATTGAGTTAGAAAATTTTGTATATAGGTTTCTACGACTTTACAAAGAGCCTCTAACTGTTCTCGATCGCCTTTAATTACCACTTGTTCTTCTGTGGTTAATCTTGGATCATCAAAAGTAAGTTGAAATGATAAATCCTTTAATACCTCTTGATTCGTCCACCGCGAAAGGGGGGATTTTTTAGCGGTAATTTCTAGGGTACAAGTAGGAGGAGTATAACGTCGTAAAACCATTTTGATTACTATTATTTACTTACTAAATTATTGACTTACTCAATGTTTAATTCATTTTTTATTATAGTTTTAGGATTTTTAGTTTAATTTTTTGTTTTTAGGCTATCGTTGAATTTAGTTAATAAATTATTTTAATAAATTAACGAACTAATTTTTCCAAATTTAAATTATTTTACTGAGCGATCGAGAAGTGCCAGCCACAGGCGTCGATGACCACCAGGGCTGCTATAGAAAAGTAAATCTATGAGCAATTTTAGCCCTAAATGAGTTAAATTATCAGTAGATATTGTTTCTATATCCTCCATCCGTTCTTGATAGGTATTACAGAAATTATCCAGATAATCTCCCAGCAGAGATGCTTGGTGAGGTGGACGGTTTTGCTCGGTTAACTGTTCTAATAAAGCCACAGCCCGACGAATTAATTCTTGTTGTTGTTTAGCTAAATGACAACAGATTAAAACCAGCGATCGAGCTTCTTCCACATCTAATTTTTTTCTACCTCCACTACCCTTGCGTAGTGGACTAGACTGGCGCAAACGCCACAAAGCCACTCGATCGCCTATCATTGACTCTAAATTTAGTTCTGCTGCGGCTTTTAGCATCGCATCTGAACCAATACCAGCTAAACATTCTAGGGCCAATAAAACTAAATCCAGTTGAGCTTTGATATTATCCAACTGTACAGTTTTTGGCTCAATTTTGGTCAACTCTTCCCATCTTGGAGTTGTTGCGGGTGTTTTTACGGCAGGTTGCATAGGATTTTAGATTACCAGATTCAAAACTCAAAACCGTTTATTGCCAGCATTTAGTATATTTTGCATCATTGTTATGATTACACCAGGGAAAAGAGAGGAAAAGTCATAATAAAAAATAATGAAAATCTATTATTGCATAGATTTTTTCAAAATTTTCTTATAAATTATGTACCTCATCAATTGAAAATATCCTATAGCTTAACTTTAACTAAATTTTTGACTCCAAAATTACATAAATATGTTCCATACTTTAACATCACCTTAAAATTTTTCACCACTCTAATATTATCTCTATATTTTTTCCCGGACTTTCCTCACCTGCTGTGTCCTGGAATGTCCTCTGGGAATTAAAAAATTAAATACTTTACCCCGAAAAAATTTTTATCCAGATAAAACTTCGCCCCTACCCTATTCATAAATCAAATAAACTGAATATATATATGGTTTCATCCACCCCACTGAGGTTTTTATGAATCAGGTAGATTATCTACGCATCAGTTTAATCGATCGGTGTAATTTTCAATGTCAGTATTGTATGCCTTCCGGGGCAGAATTTGACTATATTTTACAGCCTAATTTATTAACTAGCTCAGAGTTAATAATTTTGCTGAAAGAAGTTTTTATTCCCGTTGGTTTTAATAGATTTCGTTTAACAGGTGGGGAACCTTTAGTGAGACGGGATGTAGTGGAAATTGTGGAGGCGATCGCCTCTTTACCAGAAACACAAGATCTTTCTATGACCACCAACGGATTTTTACTTGCTCCCCTTGCCCAAGATTTATATAATGCTGGTTTGCGGCGAATTAATATTAGTTTAGATTCCCTTAATCCGGAAACTTTTGATAAAATTATTGGTAATAACGGACGTTCTCGCTGGCAACAAGTTTGGCAGGGAATTCAAGCAGCCTATAACGTCGGTTTCAATCCTTTAAAATTAAATGTAGTGGTAATTCCTGGAGTGAATGATCAGGAAATACTAGATTTAGCTGCCCTAACTATCCATCGCCACTGGCACGTTAGATTTATTGAATTTATGCCTATTGGTAATAATGCATTATTTGAAAATAAAGGTTGGATACCTTCCGCCGAATTACGACAAAATATCCAGGCAGTTTTTGGTTTAACAGAATCTAGCGTTAAGGGCAATGGACCAGCAGATATTTTTCAAATTCCTGGTGCTAAAGGCACTTTAGGATTTATTAGTCAAATGTCAGAATGTTTTTGCGATCGCTGTAATCGTATGCGCCTTTCTGCTGATGGTTGGTTACGTCCTTGTTTACTTAATGAATCCGGTCAAATTGACTTAAAAACTGCTTTTCGTAACGGTATTTTTTTACCAGAATTGCGAGAACAAGTACGACAGCTATTAACCATCAAACCAGAAATTAACTTTAAAGAAAGAAATTCTGGCACTGATACTACTTACTCTCGTACTATGTCTCAAATAGGCGGTTAATTGCTAATTGCTTATGGGGAATTAGTGACAAATTTTTCCAATTCCCCATTACTATTTATTTTTAATTAGCTATTAGCAATTGCTTTAAGCAATTCGAGAGTAGTATTCAACCACTAGCAACTCATTTACTTGAAGTGCCACCCACTCCCGTTCTACAATACCATTAACTTTACCCACAAGTTTTTGCTTATCAAATTCCAAGTGGCTAGGTAAATGGGCCAGTCCCGGAAATTGCAGATTAGCTTCTACCAATTTGCGAGATACTTCTTTATCTTTAACGGTGATCACTTCTCCTGGTCGGCACTGATAACTAGGGATATTAACTGATTTACCGTTTACGGTAATATGGCCATGATTTACCAACTGACGAGCAGCAGGAATAGTTGGGGCCATCCCCAAACGGAACACAGTATTATCTAGGCGCATTTCTAACAATTGCAATAACACCTGTCCGGTGGAACCTGTTACGCGACGGGCTTTACGGACATAGCGCAGCAATTGCCGTTCGCTGAGACCATAATTGAAGCGCAATTTCTGCTTTTCTTCCAAGCGGATCGCATATTCTGACCGCTTTTTGCGAGCTTGACCATGTTGACCGGGGGGGTAAGCTCTTCTGGGTGTTTTACGACTTAAACCTGGTAGATCTCCCAGGCGACGAACTACTCTGAGGCGTGGGCCTCTATATCGCGACATCTGGCGTCCTCTTTATCCTTAATGAAATATCATCGAGAATTTCTAATTTGACATTCCCAAGCTTTAATTAAATCAATTTAGTTGCTTAATGAAAAGCAAGGGATTCTTGAGATTACCAAGGCCTTTTGGGGCTAATGACATTTTTAACCTAGACATTTTCTGACATCAGAGATTGATAAATCAATCCCCAAGGCTGAAAATGCTTGTATTACAGGAATCAATGGTTACTCAAGCTTTAAGCAGTGTTGGTATATTATATCACTGCTGTCGAGGCTTCTCAAGTTATGCAAGACTTCTCATTATATCAGAACTGTCAGATTTTCGATCGCCTGTACAAAAAACCATATTTGTAGTATAAAATACTACTTGCTGAAATCAAAAAGGTGCATTAATAATTAATATGGCCAAAAATTATATTTATAAGTACACAATTTATGAAACAATCCATACACTAATAGAATTTCATGCCCTTTGTTTGTAGTTTCTCTATTAAATTTTAGATAGTTTTAAGGAGTGTCCATGCGGCATTACGATTTTTCCCATATTTTTCCTGTTAACCGATCGCATAAAAATAATTCTAATCATTCCCGTTGGTTGTCCCTCACGGCAGGGCAAATGGCGATCGCTGGTTTAATGGCAATGGCCCTTCCCCCAGCCCCAGCAACAGCTTTTGATTGGTTAAACTTAGAAGTAAATGAATATCGCGTTTGTGCCATTAGACTACAACGGGCTGGAATTAGACCCGAAGCCATAGGTACTGCTTGTTCAGTGGCTCTACGGCCCAAAGAATTAGGAGATTGTGTAGTGGGTATCACCCGTAAAACCGATATTACAGCGATCGATGCCTTAACTACTTGTCGCCAGGTACGCCGTCCCCTAGAATTATCTGCTTGTGTAGTTGATATTAGTCGCCGTACCCAAAAACCTGAACCTAATGCAGTACTAGATAACTGCCGTCGCAGCCTTTTACCCGTTCGCTATGCTCAATGTGTAGTAGGTTTAAGTCAAAGAATAGATTTAACTGCGGCTCAAGCTATGGATACCTGTATAGATGGCAGCGATCGACCTAAAGATTTTTATCCCCCATTACCAGGAGCAAATCCTCCGATTTTACCACCAAATGGCGATCAAACTATGCCACCTATACCCAATCCCAAATAATTAGAAATTCACAAAAACCAGGGGAAATGAAAACTCAAAAATTTTTCAATTCCCCATATCGAGGGAAAATCACCAGTAAAATCAATTATTGCAGATAAATAAATCCTCCCTTATTTTTTCCTAATTTCCCTATTCCCCATTCTTGTTAAGCCAGTAGAAAAAATAAAATTAAGTTAAAATATAGTTAAATATACTGGCGCTAAAACTCGATTTTATTTTGAAAATACAACTTATACAAATTATACAGCTTTGATACAAACTGAAACCTTAGAATTACTAGACTGGCCGCGCCTTTGTCAACATTTGGCTACCTTTGCCGCAACTAAACTAGGTGCAATTGCCGCAGAAAATCTTTGCATTCCAGCAAATATTACTACCACTCTAAATTTATTAGCTCAAACTCAGGAAATTTACGATTTAGAAAATCGTCTTGCCTATAATTTGACATTTGATGGTATTTGTGATATAGGAGTATCCCTCGATCGAGCAGAACTAAAAGGAATTTTATCAGGAGAAGAACTATTAGCCATAGCCACTACCCTATATGGTGCAAGACAACTGCGCCGGATAATAGATAGCCAACAAAATTTACCCATACTAAAAGCTTTAGTAGAAAATTTACGAACCTATCCAGAATTAGAACAAGAAATACACCATTGCATAGATGAACGAGGAAAAGTAGCCGATCGAGCTAGTGTTAAATTAAGTAACATTAGGGCAGGAATGCGTCAGGTTAGAGATCGAATTTATCAAGTATTGCAAGGTATTCTTCAGCGACAAGCTAATGCCGTACAAGAACAAATTATCACCCAAAGAAGCGATCGCTTTGTTATCCCCGTTAAACAACCCCAAAAAGATGCCATTCCTGGTATAGTCCATGACACATCCACCAGTGGTGCAACTCTCTACATAGAACCCCATGCTGTTGTTAACCTCAACAACGAATTACGACAACTAACCCGAAAAGAACAAGCAGAAGAAGAAGCAATTCGACAAATACTAACAATAAAAATAGCAGAAGTAAAACCAGATTTAGAACAATTATTAGCAATTGTCACTACCCTAGACTTAGCAACTGCCCGTGCGCGTTATAGCCTGTGGCTAGGAGCAAATGCCCCTAGATTTATTAATCGAGGTAATCATAACTCATCCTTAGTCAGTGATGAAAAAGAAAACCAGAAACAAGCTAACAACGAACAAATCACCCTCCGTCAATTACGCCATCCTTTATTAATATGGCAACAGCAACACGAACAAGGAACCCCAGTGGTACCTATTGACTTATTAATTAACCCGCAAATACGGGTAGTTACCATTACTGGCCCTAATACCGGAGGAAAAACTGTTACTTTAAAAACATTAGGTTTAGCAGCATTAATGGCAAAAGTAGGTTTATTTGTACCAGCAAAAGAACCTGTAGAATTGCCTTGGTTTGATCAAGTTTTAGCTGATATTGGAGATGAACAAAGTTTAGAGCAAAGTTTATCAACTTTTTCCGGGCATATTCGCCGCATTACTCGCATTTTAGAGGCAATGACTGATAACTCTCTAGTGTTACTAGATGAAGTTGGGGCAGGAACAGATCCCGCCGAAGGTAGTGCTTTAGCTGTGGCTTTGCTGGAAACTTTAGCCGATCGCGGGCAGTTAACTATTGCTACTACCCATTTTGGCGAACTCAAAGCTTTAAAATATCAAGACGATCGCTTTGAAAATGCCTCAGTAGAATTTGACGATGTTAGCCTTTCCCCTACTTATCGTCTATTGTGGGGTATTCCTGGTAGATCCAATGCCCTAACTATTGCGCGGCGACTTGGGTTAGATGCCAAAATTGTTGAAACAGCCCAAACTCTGGTCGGTGGAGCATCTCAAGATGTTAATCAAATTATTGCAGGTTTAGAAGCACAGCGTCGTCGTCAAGAAACAAAAGCAGATGAAGCGGCTAAATTATTACAACAAGCCGAACGCTTGCATCAAGAAGTTTCCCAAAAAGCAGCTAAATTACAAGAAAGAGAACGAGAATTAAAACTTTCTCAAGAAAAAGCAGTACAAGAAGCAATTAATCAAGCTAAAGGAGAAATTGCCCAAGTTATTCGCCGTTTGCAGCAAAGTAATGCTACTGGTCAAAATGCCCAGCAAGCAACAGAAGCTTTAAATAAAATTACCCAGCAACATTTACCTTCCAAAAAAGAACCACCCCAACCAAAACCTGGTTTCCGGCCCCAAGTGGGCGATCGAGTTCGCATCCCCAACTTAGGACAAACTGCCGAAGTAATTAACCCTGTTAATGAAGATGGCCAGTTAACCGTGCGTTTTGGCCTAATGAAAATGACAGTGGGCCTAGAAGATATTGAATCTTTAGATGGTCAAAAACCTGAACCTTTAGTGAAATCAAAACCTGCCCCTGTTGCTGCTGCCCCAACTACCCCACCTAAACCAGATTTAACTATCCGCACTTCTAAAAATACTATTGATCTGCGCGGCGCAAGAGTGCAAGATGCCGAAATTGAATTAGATAAAGCTATAGCCGAAGCTTTAGGTGGTGTACTCTGGATAATTCATGGTAAAGGCACGGGACAACTACGGCGAGGTGTTCACGAATTTTTACAAAAACATCCCCAGGTTAGTCATTTTGAATTAGCTAGTAATGCTGATGGAGGTTCCGGCGTTACTATTGCCTATACAATTTAACTGCTTTTTCTCGATAAGGTGATGGCTGTTACCTCTGGGGGACAAAATAAACGACCAGGAAAATAGCTGCCTAACCCTCTATTTACATATAAATAATGATTATCTCCTAATTTATGTAATCCTTGTGCCCATCCCCAATTTTCGATGATTCTGGAGCGTCTTTTTACATAAGGCATCATACTTCTAATGGGCTTAGGTAAATATTTCATAAATTTAATCACTTCTGGGATTACTGGCCCTACTCCGGGAAAAACAATTTGGCCACCGTGAGTATGGCCAGAAAGTTGCAAATCAACTCGCCATTTTTGTAGACTTTTGGCGCTATCAGGATTGTGGGATAATACAATACGGGGAATGTTAGGATCGATCGACTGAAATGGAATGGTAGGGTTAAAATGATGAGAGTAAAAATCCGCTAATCCAATTAAGGCTAATTGCGGACCAAAAGGATAAGTAACTTGATTCCACAAAACTTTAATGTTGATACTACTTAATCCTTTCATAATTTCTGTTCTTGCACCACGATGATAAAGATCGTGATTGCCTAAAATGGCATAAATACCAACTCTACTTTGTAAATATTTAATTTTTGTGATTAAATTATAAATACAGGAGGCATTTTCCGTAACATAATCACCCGTTAAAACTACTAAATCCGGATGCAGTTCATTGCTAACCTCGATCGCTTCTTCTAGGAGTTTATCCGATAATCCATTATACTCATAATGAAAATCAGATAGTTGTACCAATCTAGTGCCATTCAGATTTTCTGGTAAATCCGCGATCGCAATATTTAAACTTTCTACAGTCAAACGCCCTGTAAATAATCTGTTCATTCTTTTGTTATAATTAATTTAGTGCGTTCAAATTCCAGCATAACAAATAGATTAAAAAATATGGAAAAACCCACCAGTAATATTGTAAAGATTTGGCAAACTTGTATAACAATAAATTTAAATAGTTATTTAAATAAATTCTCTCTTGCCTATTTATTAAGAACATCACCTTAACATAACATCACCATGCCTACTTATACAGGAATTTCCAGCGAAGCCTTTAGACATCCCCTCGATCGCGAAGCTGAACAAGCTTTACGCAGCGTGCCCGGATTTGATATAGTTGCCAGTAAATTCGTGGAATTTGTCTACGAACGTCCACAATTTATCTACCATCTAGGTAACAGTATTCAAGTTGGCCCGCGTCAATATGCCAGCTTATATCAAATTTTCCGAGAATGTCTCCGAGATTTAGATATTTATCCAGAGCCAACCCTATTTATTTCCCAAAATCCCTTAGCTAATGCCTATTCTTTGGGACAAGAAAAACCATATATAGTATTAGATTCCGGGCTTTTAGACTTACTCGGAGAAACCGAAATTCGCACAGTCATCGCCCACGAATTAGGTCATTTAAAATGCGGTCACACCTTGCTAATTCAAATGGCAATTTGGGCAATGGGAGCAGCTAATTTTGTGGGTACAATAACTTTAGGATGGGGAAGTTTAATTACTACCGGATTGCTTTTAGCTTTTTATGAATGGCGACGTAAAGCTGAATTATCTGCCGATCGAGCTTCTTTGTTAGTAATAGATGACCTAAATCCGGTAATGAATTGTATGATGAAATTAGCCGGCGGTAGTGTAAAATACGCCCAAGAATGTAGCTTAGAAGAATTTATCCGCCAATCAGATAACTATCAAGAATTAGACCAAGATGCTTTAAACCAAGTTTATAAATTCTTACTATATAATGGCGCTCAAGGTACATTTCTTACCCATCCTTTTACAGTGGAAAGACTTTATCATCTCCGCCAATGGGCAAATACAGAAGAATATCGCCAAATTCGGACGGGAAATTATCAAAAATCTGCTGCCGAAGGATCAGTTAACGTCAAAGCGGAAACATCTAGTAATACTGGGAGGCAAAACAGCGAGGTAGAGTCATTACGGCGTCAGATGGAGGAATTACAGCAAGAAATCGATCGACTGAAACGCCCTCGCCCAGAATAAAATTTAAACCCATTAAAAATTAAATAATAGCGATCGCAGATGATATAATCAAAAATTGTTTTATTATTCTGCCAAGTTAAAAGGTGCATTTCTGGCATTGGAAAACCCCCCGTTGTTGCGCTTTAGCGCCTCTTCTGGCATTGGAAAACCCCCCGTTGTTGCGCTTTAGCGCCTCTTCTGGACTATGAACAAAAATTATAGATATTTGCATAGTTAAAATACTCTTTTTTTGCAAATATTAAAATGCACCCCAGCTAAAGCTAAATCTTTTCCCCTATTAGGAATTTCTCATCATGTCTTCCGAAAAAAAACGCCGTGAAACTCAAACCGAATCTACCCTAGAAGAAATCCGTGCTACTCGTCTTAAAAAAGTCGAAGAAATTAAACAATTAGGATTTAATCCCTACGCCTATCGATGGGAGTCTACCCACCATACCGCACAACTACAAGAAAAATACATCGAATTAGCTAATGGTGAAGAAATAGATGTAGAAGTATCCATAGCTGGACGAATTTTAGCGCGTCGAGTTTTTGGTAAATTAGCATTTTTTAGCCTACAAGATGAAACCGGCACAATACAGCTATATTTAGACAAGAAAAAAATCGAAGAAGGTATGGCAGATATTTGTGCTAATGCCTTTAATCATATTAAAAGCTTAACTGATGTTGGCGATATTATTGGTGTCAAAGGTTCCATTAAACGCACAGAAAAAGGCGAACTTTCAGTCAGTGTCAGAGAATACAGTATTTTAACTAAATCTCTGTTACCATTACCGGATAAATGGCATGGATTAACTGATATTGCTAAACGTTATCGCCAAAGGTATGTAGATTTAATAGTTAATCCAGAAGTGCGGGAAACTTTTCGCATCAGGGCTAAAATTACTGCGGGAATTCGTAGGTATTTAGAAGAAAGAGATTTTATCGAAATAGAAACACCAGTTTTACAAAGCGAAGCTGGTGGCGCTGATGCTAGACCTTTTATTACCTATCATAATACTTTAGAAATTCCTCTGTATTTGAGAATAGCTACAGAATTACATCTAAAACGACTAATTGTAGGCGGTTTTGAAAAGGTATTTGAATTAGGTAGAATATTCAGAAATGAAGGTATTTCAACTCGTCATAATCCGGAATTTACTTCTATAGAAGTTTATCAGGCTTATGCTGACTATAATGATATGATGGATTTAACAGAGGGAATTGTTACCAAAGTTGCCCAGGATGTTTTAGGTACTTTAAAGATTAATTATCAAGGGGAAGAGATAGATTTAACTCCACCTTGGCGACGGGTGACAATGCATGAGTTAGTACAGGAAAAAACCGGTTTAGATTTTAGTCATTTTCAAGAAGTTGATGAAGCTAGAAAAGCCGCCCATGAATTTGGTATTGAAGGCTTACATGATTGTGAATCGATCGGGCATATTCTCAATGAAATATTTGAGGAAAAGGTAGAAGCTACTTTAATTCAGCCTACTTTTGTGATAGATTATCCAGTAGAAATTTCCCCCTTAGCTAAACCCCATCGTAGTAAATCAGGTTTGGTAGAAAGATTTGAGTTATTTATTGTGGGCAGGGAAACTGCTAATAGTTTTTCGGAGTTAACGGATCCGATCGACCAAAGACAACGTTTAGAAATGCAAGCCGATCGTAAAGCTGCCGGAGATGAAGAAGCCCAAGGCGTTGATGAAGATTTTTTAACAGCTTTAGAATATGGAATGCCTCCCACTGGCGGGTTAGGAATAGGTATCGATCGGCTAGTAATGTTATTAACTGATTGCGCTAGTATTCGAGATGCGATCGCCTTTCCCTTACTGAAACCAGAAAAGAGCGAAGAGAGTTAATGGCTATGGGGAACAGGGGAGCAAAGTATCCCATGTTCCTCTGGTAATTAATTAGAAACTTCCGACATTTCAATTACACGCCCTTCTATATCTTTAACTAAGAAATTTAAAGGTTTTTCTCGACGAATTTTATGTCTAATACCGCGTGTTTCTACTCTCATTAAAACTTGTTCTAAACAATCTCGATCGAAACAAACATGGCGTTGTCGATCGTTTTTTCCTAAACTAGCTCCAGAAATAATATGTAATTGTGTATTTTTCTTAAGCTGATACCAAAGTCCATCAGGGCTATTTAAAGAATTCCCAGATCTCGATACATTAGGAGTGGTTGACATATACAAGGGATCTACCCCTGCTGCCCCCAAAGTTTGCTCATAATTGTAGTAGTAGTGCAGAGGGACATCCGCCGCAGCCATTCCCAGCAGTCCTTCATAAAATTGTCTAGCAATTTCTAGATCCGAAACCATAATAGTATGGACTTTCGGCGCACTGGTAAGAAACATCCACATGGCACCTGCGTATGCTACTAGCAGCATTACCATGATTCCCTGAGTAGAAAAGAGACTATCCAAGGGCATAATCAGTCTAACCCAATAAAATTAACTTAAGTTTGATTTTAAATCTAGCTTGATTTTATCCTAATTGATATTTTCGGTTGGATTTTAGGCCAATTTGCCAGAAAAATCAAGAAATGTTTACATAATCAAAGAAATTGGTAAGGAAAAATTATGGATTTCCTCGATCGAACAACCAAGTTTTTCACCAATTTATCGCTACTATGACCAAAAACCCTATTTTTTTTCGTCAATCTAATATAATCTTAGTCGTTATATTCATAATTTTAAATATACAAACTGTCATGTCTATGTCACCTAATCTGCAATTACTCACAGATCCTTTTTTGCAATTACCTAATGAAAACTCTGTTAAAGTAGTTTGGTTTACTGAATATGCTGGTTCTCAGCATATTGTTAGCTATGGAAAAGATTTAAATCAAAAAGTTTTGGCAAATACTACTTTATTAAGTCGTACCCAAGAAGATGAAAATTCTCGTGTAGGTAATCAAATCAAAGACGGTCAAATTTACCAAAAATTAACTAGGCGTAATATTTGGCGGCATGAAGCGGAAGTAACAGGTTTAACACCAGGAATAAGAGTACCTTATCAGGTAGCTAGTGTGGGAGAAAATGGTGAAGTTGTGAAGAGTAATGTATTTAGTCTCACGCCTAAACCTTTACCTGGTACTTCTTTAAAAATTTTATTAACTTCTGACCATCAAATTAAACCAATGACTGCGGCTAATCTTCAGAAGGTAAAGGAAACAGTTGGTAAAGTCGATGCGGTATTTTTTGCGGGAGATTTGGCAAATATTCCCGATCGCGCTTCGGAATGGTTTGATGATAATAATGGTGGTGCTTTTTTCCCTTGTTTGCAAGGTCGCGCTAGTTATACTTTAGAAAAAAATCATCAAAAAACTATTTATACTGGTGGTGATTTAATTCAATATGCCCCCATGTTTACGGCGATCGGCAACCATGAAGTAATGGGAAGATTTGCCCCTGATACTAATTTATCTTTGCAATTTGGTGATACTCCTTTTCCTCGCTATATTGCTGAGGAAATTTATACTAAAAATTCCCTAAAAATAAATCCCGATAATAATCCGGAAATTCGCGCTAATTGGCTTAAAGATAATTCTTTTAATACCTGTCTCTTATACACATCTCCGAGCCCACGAGACCTCTCTAC